>JADHRR010000007.1:0-43408 GCA_016777305.1 Flavobacteriaceae bacterium | reverse complement strand
TTCTCTGTAAAGTAATGTCAATAAGTTTTTTCCCTATATTTGGGAATATGAAAAAATTCTTTATTAATTATGGTAGTTGGCTGACAATGGCTCTAACCCTTGTTTTTTTTATTATGAACGACTTAACTGGGGATTACTTGCTTAAATTTTCAAACATATATATAACATTGATTACATATTTTATAATTGTTATGATTCCTGTTTCTTTAAGTGTTTATTACAATAATAAAAAATGAAAAAATATCTACTCCTTTTATTGTTTATTCCTTTAATGTCTTTTGGGCAAATAGTTACTTATGAAACTATGGATGATATGGGTGTTAGAACTACTCACGAAGTTGATGTAAGAGATTTTAATGATAAATATATTACTGTTGCACTTAATCAAATCCTTCCAAGATGCCACGTTGTTAGTACTTCTGAATATAAAAACCTTATAATGAGAACTGCCCCCAGACAAAAGGTTTGGAATACATTCGATGAGGGTGTTAAAATTAGATTAACTGACAAAGTTGATGTTTTAAATTTCTTTTCAAAATATGGCTATGAATTAGCTTCTTCAGATTCTGAAACCTATGGGATAATCTCTAGGAATATGGTAATACCAGCTTCTGATGAAACCTTAACCTTAATCAAAGTCAATCAATAAATGTTACTGATGGTTGTCCTATGATATAGGATGTTCTCGTCTCTGGATGAAATGCAGTATATTCATTTTCTATATATCCACTTGAGGCAATAATACAAGCCTCAACAGTTCTATAATGATTTCCAAATACTTTAGCTTTCTTTATAAAGTTTTCTTTTAAGTATTCATCAATCGGTTTATCTATATTTAATTCCATAAGTGTTTTAGTGTTATTTAACATTAGTAAAAGTTATAATGTAACTGTTCGTTTTGCATATACTTTTTTACATATCTGTTTACTGATAATTTATTTTTAATTGTTTCATAGTATGGTATTTTATTCATTGGAATATTTAATTGTTTAGCTAATGAATGTTTACTTCCACCATCTTGATCCAACATGAGATGCATATGATAGTATTTATCGTCTATATTAGACTCTATTGAATAAAATAGATGATTTATATTGTATTGTTCTTTTAAGTTGCTCATTTGTTCTTCAAATTGATACTTGTGCCAGACTGGTCTTATAGTAACTAACTTTGTAAAGTTTAAGTCTAACAACATACTTGTCCAAGTGTTTTTTAATTGATACTTATCGTTAGGATAAATCTTATTAATATCTACTCCTTGATCTGTGTATTTAATTCTTTTCATTTTACGTAAAGTTCTCATAATCAATTATTTAAATATTATTAGTAAGCATAAGAATAGTAAGTGCTTTTTTTAAAAACCATTTTTGTTTAAAACTGTTGTAAATTCAAGCATTAGCTACTTTTAATATAACGCATAATTGATGCCATTTTGGAGATGTTTTTTTGCTGTTTTTCATTTTTCAACAGATGGCAACAGAGAAAGTTAAATGTTAAAAAAACGTATATAATGTTAATAAAAATGAACTAAATAAGGTCTGAATATTTTTTAATTTTAGACTATTAAATATGACTATTTAGAGTTATAAACAGTAATGTTTATATCTTAATTATATATTTGAATTATGAATAATTTTGGAACTGTAAAACTTTGGGATGATTGTGAGGAATGTGAAACTGAATCGCAAAAAATTGATCACCTCGCTAAACTTTTAATTGAAAAGAAATCGGATAATGATATTCTTACCTCTCTTGAGGTTTGTAAGATGCTTAATATTAGATTAAATACTCTCGATAACTATTGCAGTCAAGGTTTAATTGCATATAGCAAAACACAACGTAAAAGATACTTCTTTAGAAGGGATATATACGACTATCTAAATAGGTTTAGGGTAAGTTCACGATAAGAGATTTTTAGCTTTTAGAAGGCTTCTTTTAGCTTCAATATCATCCATGTAACTCTGAATATCTACCTCTTGCATTTCTGTACTACCTCTATAATAACTTAATGTAGTTTTTAGATCCTTATGACCAACGTATTTTTGGACTCTTACTGGCGGAACTCCTTTCATTAATAAGTTCGTAACAAATGAATTTCTCGCACTATGAAATACTAATCCATCTTCATTTTGACCAATACGTTTCTTTGGTAATGTTTGAGATAACCACACATAGAAATATGTGTTTTCTTGATTGCTTTGAGAATATTTAAACACCCTTTCATTATCTGTTCCCCTTTCCCCCATTAAGTCCATGCACCTTTTAGGAAATGAAACTCTTATTGGTTTATCTCCTTTATTCATTTTGATATATGCAAACCATCCTTTTTCATCTTTGATTATATCTTTCCAAAGTAACTTCTTAATATCTCCAGTTCTTAAACCAGTTAATATACTAAACATAAATGCTTTTGCTTGTTCTGGTGCTAAACACTTTTTATAGTCTAACAGATTATATTCTTCTGAAGAGATGTATTCACCAAGTGTTTCTTTTGTCTTAAAATATAATCCATCGATAAATGGGTTTTTACGTTTATAAGTTTGCAATCCTTGTTTCATAGCTTCCTCAAATATCAATTTCATTCTATTCAAATAAGTATTTAAAGAATTGACAGAGTATGGTCTTCCATATCTACTAACACAATCTTTCCTTAACCAGTTTCTAAACTTCATAGCATGTTCATGCCTTACGTCTACAAAAGTTTTACCTCTACCAAAGTATTCATCAAATAAATCCAATACTACTTTATATGGTGATTGAGTATTCTCATCAAAGTCTTTAGTTTGTAACCAATTCTCTGCCCATTTTCTAATATTTTCTGTTGGAGCGTTATAATCTTCAATATCCAAAATACCCAGTCTTTGGTCTCGCACAAGCTGATTTATATGTTGCTCAATCTCGTAATTGATATTCTTATTGTGATTAGTTTGAATAGCATTTTGAGGTTTCCTGTAAAGAAACATTCCTTTGAGTCTATTTTCAGTTGGTTTGGGTTTTGTATAAAAACGAATATATACATCAAGTATATTTTTACCTTTTTTGGAACGATTCTGTTTGATAATCTTTGCTATTTTCATAATGCTCTTTTCTACATTATAAATATACTAAAAATTTACAAATTAGTGTGCAATTTATATTTGCTCACGATTTGATCACTAAAATAAATGAGTTTAAATAGGGTTTAATAATGCTTAAATTGTACTTTGTATGATATAAATGAGTATAAAGTAGGTCTATTGATGTCTGATTTATTTTCCAATACAGAACTTAGAAAATATATTACCTAATAGCTCATCATTGGTTATCTCACCAGTAAGCTCTCCAAAATGATATAAAGCTTGTCTAACATCTACAGCTAGTAAATCACTAGAAATACCATCTTTCATCCCATTATATACGTTTTGAACTTCAGTAAGTGCATTATTTAAAACACTAAAATGTCTAGAGTTAGTTACAACAGAACTTGAGTTATTCACAATACCTAATTCAATATATGAAGAGATTTTAGCTTTAACTTTATCTATATTGATATTATCTTTAGCGCTAATAGTTATCAAATCATAATCAGAAAAATTATCATTAATAAACGAAATATTACTAAGGTCAATCTTATTGGCTAATAATAGAATGTTTTTATCGCTATAATCAGATTTTATTTTATCAATATTGCTTTTATAAATATTTAAATTTTTGTCATTCACTTTTGAAGAGTCAATAACGTACAAAACAATATTAGACTTATTAATATTTTCAAATGTCTTTCTTATTCCTATTGTTTCTATTTTATCTTCTGTTGACCTAATTCCTGCTGTATCTATAAATCTAAAGTTAATTCCATTTATAACAATTTCATCTTCAATAGAATCTCTAGTAGTCCCTGCTATATCACTTACTATAGCCTTTTCTTCATTTAAAATAGAATTGAGCAGGGTTGATTTTCCAGTGTTAGGCTCCCCTACTATGGATATTGGTATGCCTTCTTTAATAACATTTCCAAGTGAAAATGAATCTATCAAATTTTTAAGAGTAGAAATGATTTTAACAAGTAAATCCTCAAAAGCCTTCATGTTAGCAAACTCCACATCTTCTTCAGAAAAATCAAGCTCTAATTCAATTAATGATGCAAAATTTAACAGCTCTTCTCTTAAAAGTTTAATATCATTACTAAACCCACCACGCATGTGATCCATCGCGATTTTATGAGAAGATTCGCTTGTGCTTGAAATTAAATCAGCAACTGATTCTGCTTGACTTAAATCCATTTTTCCATTTAGAAATGCTCTGAGGGTAAATTCACCTGGATCTGCTAATCTGCATCCGTTAACAGTGAACAAATCAATTATTTTTTGTTGTATAAAAACACTTCCATGACATGATATTTCAACAATATTTTCACCTGTATAAGATTTTGGTGCTTTGAAAACAGATATTAAAACCTTATCAATGGTAACATCAGAATCTTTTATATAACCCAAACTAATAGTGTGAGTATTTTGATTAATAAGATCAGTATTATTTAAAGATTTAAATAATTTATTTGATATAATTATTGAGTCTTTTCCCGAAAGTCTAATAACAGAGATTGCTCCCATGCCTGGTGGAGTTGCCAAAGCTATTATAGTATCGGTTTTAATCATTAGTAAATTTTTAGCAAAAGTAATGAAATTGAATTATGTTAATTAAAATAGCTCTTAAAATTAATTTATAGAATATATATTTATATTTGCTCCATGATTAATAGGTTAAATCATTTAATATCTTTTATTTTTTTATATCCATTATTTTGGATAGTATCACGACTTAATTTTTTTTTACTTTACAAATTATCTGATTTTCTTTTTTACATATTTTATTATATTATCAGATACAGAAGAGAAACTGTTAAACATAATTTAAATTTAGTTTTTCCTGAAAAAACTAAGAAAGAGATTAAAAACATTGAATTAAAAACATACCGAAATTTAACTGATGTTCTATTGGAATCCATAAAGTTTTCAGGAATGTCTGAAAAGGAAGTAAAAGAGAGGTTTCAGTTTAAAAATGTTGAAGTTTTAAAAGAACTTGAAAAAACAGAGCAAGATTTAATTTTAATGTGTGGACATTATGCAAGTTGGGAATGGGTATTTATTCTCGACAGATTTGTTAATTATGATATTTATGGTATTTATAAAAAATTAACTAATCCATATTTTGATAAAATCATAAAAAAATCTAGAAGTAGGTTTAATGGTTTTTTAATTAGTACAAAAGAGTCCATTGCTACAATAGCCAAAAACTCAAGATCAAAAAAGAAAATATCTCTTTATGGCTTTGCATCGGATCAAACTCCAAAATTAAAAAGAGCTTTTCATTGGGGTAAATTTATGGGGGTTACTGTACCTATTCATACAGGTGCTGAAATGCTTGCAAAAAAACATAATCTAGCTATAGCATTTTTTGCAACTGAGAGAATAAAAAGAGGATATTATATGACTACTTTTGAAAAAATTACAACAACCCCAAAAGATTATGAAAATTTTGAAATATCAGATCTCTTTATTAAAAAAGTAGAACAACAAATTATAAAAGCTCCAGAATTTTATACTTGGACTCACAAAAGGTGGAAGCATAAAGACAAAGCTCCATCTAAATAACTTACATAAACTTATTAGTAATATCCTTAATTACACTATTAGCTAGTGCATCAGCTGATTCCTGAGATTTAGCTTCACTGTATATTCTTATGATAGGTTCAGTATTACTTTTTCTAAGTTGAACCCATGAATCTTCAAAATCAATTTTTAGTCCATCAACGGTATCAATTTTTTCAGAAGAATATTTATTCATTAAAAAATCTTGTATAGCCTCGAAATTTAAATCATTATTAAGTTGCAATTTTTGCTTACTCATAAAGTATGAAGGATATTCGTTTTTTAACTCTAAAGCAGTTAGTTTTCTTTCAGCTAATAAATTTAAAAATATTGCAATACCTACAATAGAGTCTCTACCATAATGAGATTCTGGATAAATAACTCCACCATTTCCTTCACCTCCAATAACGGCATTATTTTTTTTCATCATTTCAACCACATTAACCTCACCAACAGCACTTGACTGATGATTACATCCATGTTTATCTGAAATGTCCTTTAAAGCGCGTGTAGAGCTTAAATTACTGACTGTAGGACCTGGAGTTTTACCAAGTACAAAGTCTGCACATGCAACCAAAGTGTATTCCTCTCCAAAAATACTTCCATCTTCGCAAACAAAAGCTAAGCGATCTACATCAGGATCAACTACAATTCCTAAATCAGCTTTATGTTCAACGACAAGACTTGATAAATCAGTTAAGTTCTCTTTTAGTGGTTCTGGGTTGTGAGGAAAATGTCCGTTAGGCTCACAATATAATTCTATAACCTGAACACCTAATTTATTTAAAAGTTTTGGAACCGCTATTCCACCAGTTGAATTAACTGCATCAACAACAATTTTGAAGTTTGAGGATTTAATTTTATTAACGTCAATAATGTTTAATGACAAAACCTGATCAATATGAATATCTATATAGTTTTTAACTTCAGAGATTTTACCTAAAGCATCAACTTCATTATATTTTAAATTAGAGCTTTCAGCTAATTTTAAAATTTCTACACCATCATTAGAATTCAAAAACTCTCCCTTACTATTTAATAACTTTAGTGCATTCCATTGTTTTGGATTATGACTTGCTGTAATAATTATACCCCCACTTGCACTTTCAAGAGGAACTGCTATTTCTACAGTTGGAGTTGTCGAAAGGCCTATATCTATAACATCAAAACCTAAACCAACCAATGTATTCATAACTAGGTTTTGGACCATAGATCCTGAAATTCTTGCGTCCCTACCAATTACTATTTTATTATTATCACTATTTCTTCTTATCCAAATTCCATAAGCAGAAGCAAACTTTACAACATCCAAAGGAGTTAAATTATCTCCTACTACCCCACCTATAGTACCTCTAATACCTGAAATTGATTTGATTAATGTCATTTATTATAATTTTTTACAAATATAACACATCATAGTTTTAATTCTAATTTTGAATAAGTAATTTAGAAGAAAATTCTACCAAATCATGATCTATCGTTACCTATTTGTAATACTTATATTTTTTCAGTTTAGTTGTAATAAAGCTACCACCGAAACAGGGGTGATTTCCAATAATGCTATGGTTGTAACTGCTCGAGAGGAAGCTTCTAAAATTGGTGTTGAAATATTAAAAAAAGGTGGAAATGCTTTTGATGCAATGGTAGCAACTGAATTAGCGTTGGCAGTCGCATATCCCTATGCAGGAAATATAGGTGGTGGTGGCTTTATGGTTTTTAGAAAAGATGATGGAGAAGTTGGCTCATTAGATTATAGAGAAAAAGCTCCCATTGGAGCTACAAGAGATATGTATCTTGATAAGAACAATAATGTAATTGAAGGGCTTAGCACTGTTGGTGGTTTAGCTGTTGGGGTTCCTGGTACAATTGCAGGTGTATTTGAGGTTTATGAAAAATATGGCACTTTAAAAATTGAAGAAATATTTCAACCAGTAATTGATTTAGCACTTAAAGGAGTAGTAGTCACAAAAAAACAAGAAGCTAGATTAAAACAGTATTATTCAGAAATTAATCATAACAAAACTTTTTGGAATGGCTCTGAGAATGTTCAGTATGATAAATCTAGTTTATGGAAAAGAGTTTGGAATGAAAAAGATACTATAAAATATACTGCTTTAGCTAAGACATTAAAAAGAATAATGTTAAATGGTAAAAAAGAGTTTTACGAAGGTAAAACTGCTAGTGAATTGGTTAAATTTGTTCAAAAAAATGGAGGAATAATAACTTTGAAAGATTTAAAATCATATGAACCAAAATGGAGAAAGCCAGTTATTTTTGAATATGATGATCTAAAAATAATATCTATGGCTCCACCCTCAAGTGGTGGGATTTGTTTGGAGCAAATTATGAAGATGATTAATCCTTTTGATCTTCAAAAATACGGTCATAATCAGGTCGACTATATAAAATTATTAGTTGAAGCGGAAAGAAGAGCTTATGCAGACAGGAGTTTTTACTTAGGAGATCCTGATTTTAATGAAATTCCTTACAAAAAAATAACTAGTGATGAGTATTTATCAGCAAGAATGAAAGACTTTTCTTTTTCAACTCCTACTCTATCCAAAGACTTAAATCCAGGAAAAATAAATATTACTGAAAGTAGTGAAACTACTCACTACTCTATATTAGATCAATTTGGAAATTCGGTTTCTGTTACAACTACGTTAAATGCAGCGTACGGTTCAAAATTATATTCAGATGAGTTAGGTTTCTTTTTAAACAATGAAATGGATGACTTCAGTAGTAAACCTGGTGTTCCGAACATGTATGGGCTGATTGGTTCTGAAATAAATCAAATTGAACCAGGCAAAAGAATGCTGAGCTCAATGACTCCGACAATAGTTGAAAAAAGTAACGATTTATACATGGTATTAGGCACTCCTGGTGGATCAACTATTATCACTTCTGTTTTACAAACTATATTAAATGTTCACGAGTTTAAAATGACTATGCAACAAGCAGTTAATGCGCCTAGATTTCATCATCAATGGCTGCCTGATGTAATACTATTTGAAACAACTGGATTTGATAAAAAAATAACAGACAAGGTATCTGCAGACGGATATAAAACTCATTTTGATAGTTCTAGAATAACATCAAAAGTTGAAGGTATTTTAATTTTAGATGATGGAAAAATAGAAGGAGGAGCAGATAAAAGAGGCGATGATAAAGCAGTCGGATTCTAAAAATTTATTCACCATATATAGTTCTAATAAATAGCATAAAATTGTAGATTTACATTATGGAAGAAATGGGTGGTAAAATTGAAATTAAAGGAGCTAAATCTCATAATTTAAAAAATATTGATGTATCCATACCAAGAGATAAATTAGTAGTGATTACTGGTTTGTCAGGAAGTGGTAAATCTTCTTTAGCATTTGATACCATTTACGCAGAAGGACAAAGAAGATATATTGAAACCTTCTCATCTTATGCTCGACAATTTCTAGGTAATCTTGAAAGACCTGATGTTGATAAAATTGATGGATTATCGCCTGTTATTGCTATTGAACAAAAATCTACAAATAAATCTCCAAGATCTACAGTTGGGACTATTACAGAAATCTATGATTTTTTAAGATTGTTATTTGCTAGAGTTAGTGAAGCATATAGTTACAATACCAATAAAAAAATGATCAGTTATTCTGACGATCAAATAATAGATTTGATTCAAGAAAATTATTTAAATAAAAAAGTTATTCTCTTGTCTCCAGTTATAAAATCCAGAAAGGGTCATTACAGAGAACTATTTGAACAAATAAGTAAACAAGGCTTCACCCAAGTTAGAATTGATGGGGAAATTGTTGATTTAGTAAAAGGGTTAAAACTCGATAGATATAAAATACATGATATAGAGATTGTAATTGATAAATTAAAACTAAACAAAGAAATAAATAATCAAAAAAGATTATTGGAAAGTATTAAAACTGCAATGTACCACGGAGAAGGGACTATAATGCTAGTAGACATATTGGATAACTCTATTAGATACTTTAGTAAAAATTTGATGTGTGAGGACACTGGATTGTCATACCAAAATCCAGAGCCTAACAACTTCTCATTTAATTCTCCAAAAGGGGCTTGTGAAGCTTGTAATGGAATTGGTACTAATAACTTAGTTAATATTGATAAAATTATTGTTGACAAAAATAAATCTATTGAAAACGGAGGTATTTCAGTTTTAGAAAACAAGAAGGGATCATGGATTTATAAACAAATTGAAACAATTGCTAAAAAACATAAATTTAGTTTAAAAGACCCTATTAAAAACATTCCTAATAAAGCAATAGAAATGATTCTTTACGGAGGCAAAGATGATTTCATAGTAGAAAGTAAATCTTTAGGTGTTAAAAGGGAATATATTATTGATTTTGAAGGAATTGTAAACTTTATTAAATATCAATTTGACAATGCCGAATCGATGTCAATTAAAAGATGGGCTAAAAACTACATGAATAGCGTAAAGTGTGAAAAATGTAATGGTAAAAAATTAAAAAAAGAATCACTTAACTTTAAATTAAACGATTTAAATATAGATGATTTAGTAAATAAAGATATTTCTGATCTTTTAGATTGGTTTAATAATTTAGAAAAGCACCTTTCTGAAAATCAAATGAAGATTTCAGAAGATATAAATAAAGAAATTAGAACTAGGTTACAGTTTTTAATTGATGTTGGTTTAGATTATTTGACCTTAAGCAGAAGTGCTAAAACCCTTTCTGGAGGAGAGAGTCAAAGGATAAGGTTAGCTACTCAAATTGGTTCTCAATTAGTTGGGGTTTTATACATTTTAGATGAACCCAGTATTGGTCTTCACCAACGAGACAACGAAAAGTTAATAAAATCACTTGAGTCCCTTAGAGACATAGGAAATTCTATTATAGTCGTTGAACATGATAAAGATATGATGGTTAGTGCAGATCATATAATAGATATTGGACCTTTTGCAGGGAAACATGGAGGAGAGATTATTTCACAAGGAAAATTAAGTGATATTAAAAAAAGTAGCTCTTTGACAGCCGATTATTTAAATAATATTAAGCAAATAGTCAAACCAAGTAAAAGAAGAAAAGGAAACTCTAAAAAAATCACATTAACTGGATGTACTGGTAATAATCTAAAAAATGTAAGTCTTTCCATTCCGTTAAACAAAATGATAGGAGTAACTGGTGTTTCAGGAAGTGGAAAGTCATCTCTTATAAATGAAACTTTATATCCTATCATGAACAACTATTATTATAATGGATTTAAAGATATACTTCCCTATAAATCAATAAAAGGTCTTGAACATATAGATAAAGTAATCGACATTAATCAATCTCCGATAGGTCGTACACCAAGGAGTAACCCTGCAACTTATACTGGCTTATTTTCTGAAGTTAGAAACCTATTCTCTAAAGTTCCTGAATCGTTAATTAGAGGCTATAAGCCTGGAAGATTTAGTTTTAATGTTACTGGCGGTAGATGTGAGAATTGTAAAGGAGGTGGTTTAAAATTGATTGAAATGAACTTTTTACCCGATGTATTTGTTGAGTGTGAGGTATGCTTGGGCAAAAGGTTTAACAGAGAGACATTAGACATAAGATATAAAGGTAAATCAATTAGTGATGTACTTCAAATGACAATAAATGAAGCAGTAAGCTTTTTTGAACATATCCCAAAAATTTATAAAAAATTAAAAACAATTCAAGACGTCGGATTGGGTTATATCAGCTTAGGTCAACAAAGTACTACATTATCTGGTGGAGAAGCCCAAAGAATTAAACTTGCTACTGAATTATCTAAAATTGATACAGGTAATACATTTTATATTTTAGACGAACCTACTACCGGATTACATTTTGAAGATATAAGAGTTTTAATGATCGTGTTAAATAAACTTGTTGATAAAGGAAATACCGTTCTAGTGATTGAACACAACTTAGATGTAATTAAAATGGTAGACCATATTATCGATATAGGTCCAGAAGGTGGTAACAAAGGTGGTAATATTATTTTTGAAGGAAAACCAGAGGATATTGTTAAGAATAATAGTAGTTACACTGGAAAGTTCTTGAAAAAAGAATTAAATTAGAAAAAAAAGACTATGTCAAGATTAAACCCAAAAGGATGGAATGAAATAAAAACCAATGACTCATGGGCCATATTTAAGATTATGGGAGAGTTCGTTCAAGGTTTTGAAAAAATGAGTAAAATTGGACCCTGTATATCAATATTTGGTTCAGCAAGAACTAAAAAAGATAATGAATATTACAAGTTATCCGTAGAAATTGCTGAAAGTATTGTTAAATCTGGATATGGAGTTATTACTGGAGGGGGACCAGGCATTATGGAGGCGGCTAATAAAGGGGCTAAAGAAAATAATGGAAGATCTGTAGGTCTTTGTATTGAATTACCTTTTGAACAGTTTGATAATGTCTACATAGATGATGATAAAAAAATTGATTTTGATTACTTTTTTGTCAGAAAAGTTGTGTTCATGAAGTATTCACAGGGTTTTGTTGTTATGCCTGGTGGTTTTGGAACACTAGACGAACTCTTCGAAGCAATAACACTTATACAAACACATAAAATAGAAAAATTTCCAATAATTTTAGTTGGAACTAAGTTTTGGTCAGGTTTATTAAGTTGGATTAAACAAACACTTCTTAAAGAAACAAATAATATTAGTGAAAAGGATTTAGATTTGATTCATGTGGTTGATACAAAAGAAGAAGTAATTGAAATATTAGAGCAATTTCATAAAAGTTATGGTCTTAGCCCTAACTTTTAAAAAATTTAATTTTGAAAAAAATTCTAACCCCATTAATTTCACTATACTCACTCCTACTATTTAGTCAATATGACATAAAAATTATTGCCGAGTTAGATACTATTTCAGATATTTTAAATGTTAATCAGGAGATAGAAATAATTCAATCAAAGAGTGTAAGTGAAGATTTAATATTCCTTCTTGATTGGAATAATAGTTTTATTTCTAAAGAAACTCCTTTAGCTAAAAGTTTTTCAGAAGAATACAATAAAGCCTTTCATTTAGCAAAAAATAAAGAACGAGGATTCACTAATATAAAGTCTATCAGAAATGGTAATGGCGATAAATTAAATTTTTTTCGACTAGAATATAATCAAGATGTTGTAGCTATAAAACTAGATTCATCAAGTTCAATTGTAAAAGTTGAATACAGTGTCAAGATACCAAGCAAAAAATTTACCGGATATGGATATACTAAATCAAAAGATTATTATTTACAATATTGGCATTTGATCCCATCTTTAAAAATTGACAAATGGACCTTTTACAGTAATAAAAACTTAAATGATATTCCAAGCTCTAAATATAATATTACAGAACTAGAAATTAAAATTCCTAAAAATTATAAAGTTTCGTCAGAACTAAAACAAAGCAAAAATGAATTTATAAAAGATGGATTTAAGTACTCATACTGGCAATCAAATAAACTTCATGATCCAAAAATATATATCGAAAAAGAAAAATCATTTAAAAAATTAAATGGGTTAAAAAATATATATAGCAACTACTTTAAAAATATTGAAAAAATAGCTGAAGATCAAGTTAAAATAAGTAACGTTAAGATTGTAGATTTCTTAAAAAATGAATTGGATATAAATTTAAATCATAAAATACTTCTAAGTAAAACAGATTTTAAAGAAAATAAAATATATGATTTAAATATTTTAAATGAAATTTTAGAAGTATATCCAAATGAATTTATTTATGAATTACAACTACTTAAAATTTTACTTAGTAAATTATTAGATAATTTATTAATTATTAATCCAAGAGAAGATTACTGGATAAAGGACGGAATCCAAAACTACATGTTGATTGAATATGTAGAAAAAAAATATCCAAATATTACACTAGCTGGTAATTTATCTAAATTTCCAGGACTAAAAAGCTTATACGCTTCAAAATTAAAGTACAATGAAAAATACTTTCTTAGCGTCACCCATATGGACAGAATTAATAACTCTCAAAGTTTAGATACTCCTAAAGATTCATTATTGAAATTCAATGAAAGAATAGCCAACAAACACAAGTCAGGTTTAATTTTTTATGATATTCTTTCAAAAAACAAAAAAGATGATTTTTCTGTGATTATTAAAAATACTTTAAAATCAAAGAATCAAAACTCAGTTTATTATTTTAAAAATGAATTAAAGAAAAGATTTAATTACGATAGATCTTATATAGATTCTATTTTAAAGCTTAAAACTATAGATCATTTAAATTATTTTGCTAAAAAGAATAAAGAGTCAAATAAATTAAAATCTAAGCCATTTAAACTAAAATTAGGTAAAGATATTGAAGATCCTGATTTTAATCATATCTACATCACTCCTATTATAAGTTATGAAAATATATATGATGGAGTAAATATAGGAGCCCAAATTCATAATAGATCTATTTTTAAAAGGGAATTTAATTATAAATTTAAACCTTTATACAGTGTAAATTCAAAAGAACTTTCTGGATCAGCAATAGTATACAAAACAAAAAATATTCGAAATAAAGATCTATTTATGATAAACTATGGTTTGTATGGAAACATTAGTTCTTATGATCAAAATTCATTAGCAAAAATATATACCCCATTTATCAATTTTAACTTTAGAGAAAGTTCAAATCTCAGAGAAAACAAATTAAATTCATTAAATCTTCGGTTTTTAAAAATATCAAATAACGGGAATACAGATATCACTCCAGAATATCAAATATTTAATTTAAAATATGTAAGTCTAAAATCAGGTGTTATAAATCACAAAAAATGGTTTTTAGACTATCAAATTTCCAAAAGCTTTTCTAAAATATCATTCAGCTATGAATTTAGAAAATTATTTAAAAGTAATAGGGAATTAAACATTCGTTTGTTCACTGGGTATTTTATATCTAATAAAAATAGTAGCGATGATTACTTTAATTTCTCTTTAGACCGTCCAACTGATTATTTATATGACTATAATTATTATGGAAGATCTGAGAATAATGGTTTTTTTAGTCAACAAATAATTATGGCTGAAGGTGGTTTTAAATCAAAATTAACCAACCCTAGTAGTAATAACTTTATATCAACTATTAATATAAGCTCAACCTTATGGAAAAGCTTATTATTATATGTCGATTTAGGAGTTTTAAACACCAAAACAAATAACTCCTATAGAGTGGTTTATGACTCTGGCTTTAGGTTTAATATTATAGCTGATTATTTTGAAATATACTTTCCAATTAAATCTAGTAATGGTCTTGAAATTGAAAGACCAAATTATAATGAGAAAATTAGATTTTTATTCACTTTTGAACCTGATGTACTCTTAGGGTTATTTAGAAGAAAATGGTACTAAGGTTTATTACTGAGATTGCGTAAAAGCTATAGATTAACTACATTTGCAAATTCTTAATCACCTTAATTAACGATGAAAATTTCCAAAGAAGCTAATCCAGTGTTATCCTACAAAGATTTTGTTGATGAAGTCATTAATGATTATAAAATTGCTGTCACAAGTAGAGAATGTAGTATTCTTGGAAGAAGAGAAGTTTTAACTGGAAAAGCTAAATTTGGAATTTTTGGAGATGGAAAAGAAGTTCCTCAACTTGCAATGGCTAAGTCTTTTAAAAATGGTGACTTTAGATCTGGATATTATAGAGATCAGACTTTTATGATGGCTATTGGAAAGTTAACACCTTTGGAGTTTTTTGCTGGATTATATGCACATACTGACTTAAATTATGATCCAATGAGTGCTGGAAGACAAATGGGTGGACATTTCACTACTCACAGTCTAGATAATCAGTATGAGTGGAAAGACTTAACTGCACAAAAAAATTCAAGTTCTGACATATCTCCCACAGCAAGTCAAATGCCTAGATTATTAGGTTTAGCTCAGGCTTCAAAAATATATAGACATCAAAAAGACTTTGATTCTAAAAAGTTTTCTAAAAATGGTAACGAAATTGCATGGGGAACTATTGGTAACGCTAGTACAAGTGAAGGTTTATTTTTTGAAACTATTAATGCTGCGGGAGTATTACAAGTTCCTATGATTACAAGTATTTGGGATGATGAATACGGAATATCTGTACATGCTAAACATCACACAACCAAGGAAAATATTTCTGAAATTCTAAAAGGATTTCAAAAAACAAACACAAAAGATGGATATGAGATAATGGAAGTTAAAGGTTGGGACTATGTTAACTTAATTAAAGTTTATGAAAAAGCTGAAAAAACTTGTAGAGAAAATCATATACCTATTTTGATTCATGTTACTGACCTAACTCAACCTTTAGGTCATTCTACATCTGGATCTCATGAGAGATATAAAGATACTGACCGGTTAGATTGGGAAAAGCGCTTCGATTGCAATTCAAAAATGAGAGAGTGGATAATTTCAAATAATATTAGTTCAAATGATGAGTTACTTGAGATTGAAAAAACAATAAAAAAACAAGTAAAAGAAGACAAAGCAAAAGCTTGGAAAGCTATTATATCGATAAACAAAAAAAACAGAGATGAATTATTAAATATAATACAAAGAATAGATAGTGAATTTATTTCTGTTAAAGTAAAAACATTAGTCGATTCATTAATAAGCATTACTGATCCTAATAAAAAAGATGTAATATCTACAGCAAGAAAAGTCATGCACAACTTAAATAAAGTTGAGTTTAATACAAAAAAAGAATTAATTAACTGGGTAAATTCTAATGATAACATTAATTACTCTGACTACAGTTCGCATCTTTACAGTGAATCAAAATATAGTCCTCTAAATATAAAGGAAGTAAAACCAAAATATAACCCTGATTGTAAGGAGGTTGATGCAAGAATTATTTTAAGAAATAATTTTGATAATATATTAGAAACAAATAAAAATGTGATCATATTTGGAGAAGACATCGGCAAAATTGGTGATGTAAACCAGGGTTTAGAAGGCTTGCAAGATAAATACGGAAAAGTTAGAGTTTCGGACACTGGTATTCGTGAGGCTACAATAATTGGGCAAGGTATTGGACTTTCATTAAGAGGTTTAAGACCAATTGCTGAAATTCAATACCTAGATTACCTATTATATGCAATTCAAATCATGAGTGATGACTTGGCTACACTTCACTACAGAACTAAAGGAAAGCAGAAAGCTCCAATGATTATAAGAACACGAGGACATAGATTAGAAGGGATTTGGCATTCAGGGTCTCCTCTTGGTGGAATTGTTAATTTTTTAAGAGGTATCTACGTTTTAGTTCCTAGAAATATGACTAAAGCAGCAGGGTTCTATAATACAATGCTAGATAGTGATCAGCCTTGCTTATTGATTGAATGTTTAAATGCATACAGAGTCAAGGAAAAAGTACCATCAAACCTCTATGAAATAAGAACACCTGTAGGTGAAGTTGAAATAATAAATTCTGGAAATGATATTACAGTAGTATCCTATGGGTCTACTATAAACTTAATACAAGAGATAATCCATGAATTATCTGAATTCAATATCTCTATAGAGCTGATTGATGTACAAACTTTAATACCATTTGATCTCGAAAAGGGAATTTTTAAAAGTGTTTCGAAAACAAATAGATTAATTATAATTGATGAAGATGTTCCAGGGGGTGCAACAGGTTTTATTTTAAGTCAATTGATCTCTAAACAAAATATATATAATTTTTTAGACAGCGAACCAAAAATATTATGTGCAAAAGATCACAGACCTGCTTACGGAACAGACGGAGATTATTTTTCAAAACCTTCAAAGGAAGACATTTTTGAAAAAATTTATGAGATGATGAATGAAGCAGATCCTCAACAATATCCAAAATTAATGTAATAGCTTAAATATTAATTCTTTAAGGATATCTGAATTAGAAATGTTATTAGCTCCAAGTCCTTTAGATTTTAAATCAAATTCTCTTAAAATAGATATTTTAGATGAAATACTTTTCATAGAGTAATTTCTTGCAGCTGAAGAATAATCTTTAACAAAATATGGATTTACTTTTAATGCAGATGCTATAGACCTTTCTGATTTATCAGAAAGACTATGATATATAAATAGCTTAATAAAAAAATCAAAAACTAAGGAAATAACCACAACTAAAGGATTTGACTTAGGATTTTTTGAGAAGTAATCAATAATTTTCATACATTTAAATAAATCCCTTTCTCCAATTGCTTTTCTTAATTCAAATACATTAAACTCTTTGGAGATACCGATATATTTTTCAATATCATCCTGAGTAATTGTCTTATTTTTTCCTTTTAAAACTATTAGCTTGTCTAATTCATTTACAATTTTATTAATTTCTGTTCCTAATAACTCCGTAATTAAAAAAGAAGATTTTTTATCAATATTAAAATCGAAAGATTTCAAATAAGATAAGATCCAATCTTGAGCTTGATTTTCATATAATCTTTTGCTTTCAAAAATTAAACCATTCTTTAGAATTGCTTTGTAAATGGCTTTTCTTTTGTCTAAAGACTTGTGTTTAAAATTTAAAACTAGGATAGTTGAAGTTAACGGATTGTTTACGTAATTAATTAAATCGTCTAAAGAGTTTCCTTCAGTATCTTTTTTTGATAGATCTTGAGCCTCTTTAACAATAACCAACTTTCTTTCTGACATCACAGGGTATTGCTTTGATATTGAAATTATATCACTAATTAGTGTGTCTTTTCCGTAGAGTATATTTAAATTAAAATCTTTTTCATGATCTTGGAGAGAATTATTTATAATTAATTTTGTCAAATAATCGATATAATATTCTTCTTCACCCATAAATAAATAAACAGGTGAATAAGTGTTATTTTTTATATCATTTTCTATTTGTTTAATTAAATTCATAAAAAAATACGAAATTTGTACTATGTTACAATTAGAGTTTCCAAATTATACATTTAAAATCAAAAACAATGGAAATGGTGACTATATTTTTGATGAAATTAGAAAAAAATATATTAAGCTAACTAAAGAAGAATGGGTTAGACAAAATTGTGTTAAATTTCTTATAAATGAAAAGAATTTTCCTAGTGTTTTAATTAATATTGAAAAAACAATAAAAATAAATAAGCTCAGTAAAAGATATGACATAGTTGTTTATAAACCAGATGGGGGAATCAAGTTATTGGTAGAATGTAAATCACCTGAAATTAAAATAAATCAAAAGACTTTTGATCAAATTGCTGTTTATAACATGAATTTAAAATCTGAACAATTAATGGTTACAAATGGTTTAGAACATTATTATTGTGAAATTAATTACGAAAATAAATGTTACACTTTTTTAAAGGATATTAAAACTAAATGAAATTAGCTATTGTCATATTAAATTGGAATGGGATAGAACTATTAAAAAAGTTTTTGAAGCCTCTAGTAATATATAATACTGAAAATGAAATCTATGTAATAGATAATAATTCTAGTGATGATTCAACAGATTATATTAAATCAAATTTTCCTAATATTAAAATCATTGAAAATCCTGAAAACTATGGTTATGCTAAGGGATACAATAAAGGTTTAAAGAAGATTAATGCTGATATTTTATGCTTATTAAATAATGATGTTGAGGTTACCCAAAATTGGATTAATCCCATAATGGATGAATTTAAGAATAATTCTACTACTGCTGCCATTCAACCCAAAATATTAAATTACAAAAACAAGGATTATTTTGATTATGCTGGTGCTGCAGGGGGGTTTATAGATTGCTTAGGTTATCCTTATTGTGATGGGCGTATTTATAATATAATAGAAAAAGATAACAAGCAATATGATTACAATAAAGACATATTCTGGGCTTCTGGAGCTTGTTTATTTATAAGAAAAGAAGTTTTCATAAATTTAAATGGTTTTGATGATTCATTTTTCAACCATATGGAAGAGATTGATTTATGTTGGAGGATATTAAAAAGTGGATTTAAAATTAAATATGTGTATAAATCCAAAGTATTTCATGTTGGTGGAGCTAGTTTAGAATATAATAATCCAAAAAAAACATTTTATAATTTCAGAAATAGCCTTTTCACAATTACAAAGAATACAGAAAAAAACCTTTTTGTAAAGCTTTTCTTTAAAATGATAGTTGATGGATTAATTGGAGTTTACTTTCTGTTAACGTTTAAATTTCTACATCTTTTAGCAATAATCAAAGCGCACTTTGCGTTTTATATGCAAATACCTAGATTGATTAAACAAAGACATCAAACAAATCCAAACTTAAAAGGTTTCGAATCTACTTTTTTAATCACAAAGTATTTTAAGTTAAAATTTGTTAAGTTTTTTAGTAATTAACTTTAGCTTTTTTTTACTTTTACATTATTAGTTTAATTTTTTTAAAAATATCAGATGAAAAAACCAATTTTATTAAGTTTATTAACTGTTTTAATTTTAAGTTCTTGTGTTACCAAAAAAGAATACACATCACTGGAAAATAAACACAGGAAAACTCAGGACTTATTGAACACAGCAACTGTAAAATTAAATGCTTGTATTGAAGAAAAAGCTTCAGCAGTTGCATTATCAACTGCCTATAAAGATCAAGTTGAAGACTTAAGAAGAACAACACGTGATTTAATGGTCAGTACTAAAGATTTAACAATATTGACTTCAAAAGGTGCTGATAATTTAGAAAGATCTCTCGAGAGCATGAAAGAAAAAGATTTAAAAATTTCAAGACTTCAAGATGCAGTAAATAAAAAAGACAGTGTAACATTAGCTATTGTTACAAGTTTGAAGAAAGAAATTGGTATTAATGATCCAGACATTGAGGTTAATGTTGAAAAAGGAGTTGTATTTATATCTCTTTCTGATAAACTTCTATTTAAAAGTGGTAGCTATGTTGTAACAGAAAGAGCTAAAGAAATTCTTGCAAAGGTTGCTACCGTTGTTAATGCAAAACCAGATTTCGAATGTATGGTTGAGGGTCACACTGATAGCCAATCTTTCCAAAAGGGAGTTTTACTGGACAATTGGGATTTGAGTGTTAAAAGATCTACATCAATTGTACGTGTTTTAGAGACGTTAGATGTAAATCCTCAAAAATTAATTGCAGCTGGTAGAAGTTACCATGTCCCTCTAGTTGATAACGAAACTGCAGCAAATCGTTCTATAAACAGAAGAACAAGAATTGTAATTATGCCAAAAATTGATCAGTTTTATGACATGATAGAAAAAGAAATGAAAAATATGACTGAGTAATTTTTATTTATAATCAATAAAAAAAAGAGGTTTAACAATTGTTAAACCTCTTTTTTTATCCTATAATTTTAAGTTTTGCGAATCTTAATAATAATTTCTTTAATCCTCCATTTTCAAATTTAATTTCTGCCTTTATATCAGCTCCCCTTCCCTCAATATTTACAACTTCACCTTTTCCAAATCTAATATGCTCTACTAAATTGCCTACTACTAAATTACTGTCAAATAGATTGCTTTTATTTGAGTTTTCTTTAAGTTTCTTGAAATTACCCTTAGGTTTAGCAATAACCTTCTTAAATCTAAGCTTATTAAAGCTAGGTTCGTTGTTTGGCTTTGAACTAACTAAAGGTTTAAATTTGTTTTCATTAATTGATGTTAATATGTCTAAATAATCCTCATTAATTTCATCGATAAATCTACTAGGTTCAGAATCAGTTAATTTACCCCATCTATATCTTGAAAGAGCATATGATAAATAGGCTTCTTTTTCAGCTCTAGTTAATGCAACATAAAATAATCTTCTTTCTTCTTCTAAATCATTTCTTGAGTTTAAATTCATTGCACTTGGGAAAAGATTTTCTTCTAAACCAACAATATATACAATAGGAAATTCTAGCCCTTTGGCCAAGTGAATAGTCATTAAAGCTACTTTATTTGTGTCTTGGTCATCCTTATCTAAATCTGTAGCTAAAGCAATATCTTCCAAGAATTCGCTAATTGAACCAGTTGACTCAGGAATTTCTTTTTGAATTTCAACAAAATCTTTGATACCATTAAGCATCTCTTCAATATTTTGAATTTTTGCTTGATCTTCAATAGATGTTAAAGCACTGTAAGTTTTAATGATTCCTGTATTGTTTACAACCTCATTAGCAATATCAAAAGCATTTTTAGTTTTTGCTGATATTTTAAATGATTCTATAAGATTTATAAAATTTAAAACTTTCAATTTAATACCTGAACTAATATTTACGTCCGCCCTATCAATATTTTTACATAAACTATATAAGGATACATTCAAAGTATTTGACTGAACGACCAATTTATTAATTGTTGTTTGACCTATACCTCTGGTAGGGAAATTAATAACTCTTTTAAAAGCTTCTTCATCATTTTCGTTTACCATCAAACGCAAATAAGCTAAAACATCTTTTATTTCTTTTCTCTGGTAAAATGAAAGTCCTCCATACACTCTATATGGAATATTTCTTTTTCTTAATGAATCTTCAAAAGCCCTAGATTGAGCATTTGTTCTATATAAAATAGCAAAATCTTTATTTTGTAACTGTTGAGAATTTTTATTTTCAAATATAGAACTTGCTACAAACCTACCTTCTTCACCATCTGTTAATAATCTGTTGACTTTAATCTTACTTCCTTCATCATTATCAGTCCAAACAACCTTTTCTAATCTTTTTTGATTTTTTTCAATTAAGCTATTTGCTGCTTTTACTATATTTTTAGTAGATCTATAATTTTGCTCCAATTTAAATAATTTAACATCATCATAATCTTTTTGAAAATTTAAAATATTATTGATGTTTGCGCCTCTAAAACCATAAATACTTTGAGCATCATCTCCAACAACACAAATATTTTGAAACTTATCAGCTAGAGCTTTTACAATTAAATATTGAGAATGATTTGTATCCTGATACTCATCTACCAAAACATACCTAAACATGTTTTGATACTTTGACAATACCTCAGGAAATCTAGATAATAATTCGTTTGTTTTTAATAGTAAATCATCAAAATCCATTGCGCCAGATTTGAAACATCTATTTACATACTCTGAATATATATCAATAAGTCTAGGTCTACGAGCTTGTCTATCTGCCTCAATTAGTTCATTGTTAGAATTGTAAGCTTTAACTGTAATCAAACTGTTTTTATAGCTAGATATTCTAGAGTAGATCTGCTTATATTTATAAATTTCTTTATCAAGATTTAATTCAGAAATAATTGAAGAGACGAGCTTTTGAGAATCTTGAGTATCATAAATAGTGAAATTTGTAGGATAACCCAATTTATCTGCCTCAATTCTTAAAATCTTAGCAAATACAGAGTGAAAAGTTCCAATCCATAAATTTTTAGACTCATTATCATCAAGCATAGAGGATATTCTTTCCTTCATTTCCTTGGCTGCTTTATTTGTAAAGGTTAGGGCTAAAATATTAAAGGCATCTACACCTTTACTCATCAAATAAGCAATCTTGTAAGTTAAAACTCTAGTCTTACCTGATCCTGCACCAGCTATAACAATCATTGGTCCATCGGTCTGTAATGTAGGCTCTAATTGAGAAGGATTTAAATTCTGTAGTAAATTGTTCAATTATTAAATTTTAAAAGTGAAATTAGATAATGTATTGGATATAATAATAATTTATGTTTAATAATTATAAACAATTTAATATGAATTAAAAATAATGAGTTAAGTAAAAAAATATTATTTTTATTTCAATGAATTCTAACTTACTAAATACTCCAATTGATTATTTAAAAGGGCTAGGTATTAACAGGTCTGACTTAATAAAAAAAGAATTAAAAATCTTTAATTACAAGGATTTAGTTAATCTATTCCCTAAGAGATACGTAGATAAGTCTAAATATTATAAAATTAAAGACCTTCCTAAGTTTAGTTGTGATGTTCAAATAATAGGTGAAATTTCAGAAATTAGTGAAATAGGTATTGGAAGAAAAAAAAGATTAATTGCACAATTTACTGATGGAGAAGATGAAATTGAACTTATTTGGTTTAAATCTTTAAAGTGGTTAAAAAAAAGTTTGCTAATAAACACCAAATACATAATATTTGGGAAATTAAATTTTTTTGCTAGTAAAATATCCATTCCGCATCCAGAAATTGAACTGTTTAAAGCTGACACTCTAAGCAAAAGGGTTAAAATTCAACCTATTTATCCATCCACTGAAAATTTGATAAAAAAAGGAGTTACTAATAAAGTCATTTCTAACCTAATGAAATCCTTACTTTATGATTTAAAATTAAATTTTAAGGAGACTATTCCAGATTATTTAATTAAAGAATTGAAATTACTTGACAAAAATACATCAATTTATAACATTCATTTTCCAAAAAATAACGAATTATTGGAAGATTCAATTAGAAGATTAAAATTTGAAGAATTACTTTACCTACAGTTACAGTTATTAAAAAAAAATATTAATAGAAAAGATAAAATTAAAGGTTACAACTTTAGTGTTGTTGGAAAACACTTTAATAAATTTTATAATGAAGTACTGTCCTTTGAATTAACTAATGCCCAAAAGAAAGTTTTAAAAGAAATTCGAAATGATTTAGGTAGTAATGCACAAATGAATAGACTGCTTCAAGGTGATGTAGGTTCTGGTAAAACTATAATTGCTTTTATGTCTATTTTAATAGCATTAGATAATGGCTATCAAGCATGCTTAATGGCACCGACTGAAATTTTGTCAGTACAGCATTATGAAGGTTTTATTAAAATGTCTAAGTTACTTAATATCAATATAGTAATACTTACAGGATCAACTAAAGCTTCAATAAAAAAAGAAATCTATAAGTCGCTAGACAGTGGTGAAATAGACATTATCGTAGGCACACACTCTTTAATTCAAGACAAGGTAAAGTTTAAGAATTTAGGCCTAGCCATAATAGACGAACAACATAAGTTTGGTGTTGCTCAAAGAAGTAAATTATGGGCAAAAAGCACCATTCCTCCGCATATACTAATTATGACCGCAACCCCAATTCCTAGAACACTAGCCATGAGCGCATATGGAGATCTTGATATATCATTAATTGACGAGCTACCACCAGGAAGAAGAGAGATAACAACCGTTCATAGATTTGACAGCAACAGATTGAGTGTTTTAAAGTTTATTAAAGAACAAATAAATGAAGGTCGGCAAATATACATTGTATACCCTCTAATCGAAGAAAGCAAAAATATGGATTTCAAAGATCTTATGGACGGATATGAAAGTCTTTCTAGAGAATTTAAACAGCCTAAATACCAAATATCTATTGTACACGGAAGAATGAAAGCACAAGACAAAGAGTTTGAAATGAAAAGATTTGAAAATAAAGAAACTCAAATACTTATAGCCACAACAGTAATTGAAGTTGGTGTAAATATTCCAAACGCATCTGTAATGATTATTGAAAGCTCAGAGAGGTTTGGACTTTCTCAATTACACCAGTTAAGAGGTCGTGTTGGAAGAGGAATTCACAAAAGCTACTGCATATTAATGTCTGGAAACAAATTAAGCAATGAAAGTAAACTAAGACTCAAAACAATGACACAAACCAACAATGGGTTTACAATCGCAGAAAAAGATCTAGAAATTAGAGGTCCAGGTGACATAATGGGAACTCAGCAAAGTGGAGTAATTGATCTTAAAATAGCAGATTTAATCTCAGATCAAAAAATATTAACTTACGCTAGAAAATTTGCAAGACAAATTTTAGAAGATGACAAAAACCTATCCAAAGAAAAAAACAACAAACTTTTAAACACATATAACCACTTAGTTAAAAATAAAGATCTTTGGAGTTACATAGGATAAATAATTAAAACTTCAATTTCCTTGCATAAATCTTATAGTATCATCAAACTCATTAATAAATTCAATATATTTTTTTCCAGTCGCAGGACCATTAAATCCAGTATGAATTTTAATAACATCTTTGTTTTTATCTAAAAAAATTGTGGTAGGATATGAAATTATATTATTAAGCATTGGAAATTTTTCTAATGCCTTTCCCTTATCTGAACTCCCATATTGAGCTAATAAAATAGGATAATCAATTCCTATCTGATTTTTTAATTTTAATATGCTACTTAATGCATCATCTTTAGTTTTTGCATACTCAAAAGCCAAAGCTACAAACTCAATGTCATTAAGTTTATTTTTATTCAGATAATCAACATAGAATTTAGATTCATCAAGGCAATTAGAGCACCAGCTACCCATTAATTGTATAACCATAGACTTACCATCAAAAATATCATCATCAATTGATATTAATTTACCGGCAGTGTTTTCAAATGAAAATTCAAACTTTTGGTTTTTACTCTGTAATGAAGTTAAACTGTACTCATTTGATAGCTCAAAAATATTATCTAAAACACCCTCTATTATTGTTTTAGAGTGGTTTCCCGAGTACATAATCCCATTTATACTGTCATTGCTATTATTCAACTCAGCTTCTAAAAGATAAGCTCTTGAGCCGTTAAATGTTGATAAAACTATCTTACTATCTTTATAACCACCATGCATATATCCATAATCTCCAGTAGATGTTCTAAAAGTTGCACTAATTTCATTATGCCCTATAGGATTAAATATACCTAAAGAGAGGGATGCATTATCCATATTAGGGTTAAAAGTAAACCTCCATCTGTTTAGTGTTAATTTTTCATTATTTTCAAAGTCAATATTAAAACGTTTATTACTATTGTATGAAGTAAAGGGTACAGATCTATCTAAACTCTCAATAACAAAAACACCATTAATTTTATTGTCGTCCAAGATTCCTTTAATGTATCCCTCAAATACTTTTGATCTAATAAAAATTGAGTCCTTTAAGTAATCTATTGAAAAGCCAACAATCTCAGATGAATTTTGAACGACTAATGTACTGTCATTAGTTACTGAAAAATTAAATGGCAGATATTTATTATTTTCAACCTCTAGCTTACCTACATAATCTCCTTGCAGCAACCTGTCACTAACCTCTGAATTACAAGAAATTATAAGAACCAAACCAATCATAAAAAGAGAAAAACGCATCAATATTTTTATTTTAAATAACATAAAAAACTTATAATTAAAAAACTTAATCAATTTCATTACAAACTTAGTATTATTATATTTGTATTCTTAAATATACATAATGAAAATATCTTACAACTGGATAAAGCAATTTATTAACATTAAAGACAATTCTGAAGAAACTGCAAAACTTCTAACTGAACTTGGACTTGAAGTTGAGGGTATTTCTAAATTTGAATCCATAAAAGGGGGTTTAAAAAATGTAGTAATTGGTAAGGTTATTTCTTGCGAAAAACATCCTAATGCAGATAGACTTAAAATAACTTCTGTTGATATAGGTGAAAATGAGAATCTTCAAATAGTTTGTGGTGCTCCAAATGTTAAATCTGGTCAAACTGTTGCTGTGGCAATGGTCGGAGCAAAACTTTATTTCAATGATGAAGAAATAACGATTAAAAAAAGCAAAATAAGAGGAGAAAGTAGTCAGGGTATGATATGTGCAGAGGATGAACTTGGCTTAGGAAATTCTCATGATGGAATTATTGTATTTGAAAAAGCGCATAAACCAGGAACTTTAGTCAATAAAATATATGAGATTGAAAACGATGAAGTTTTTGATATAGGCTTAACTCCAAACAGAGCTGACGCTATGAGTCACCATGGAGTTGCCAGAGATTTAAGAGTTGGGTTAGCTCAAAAGGGAATTAAATTAGAACTAATAACCCCATCAGTTAGTGATTTTAATATTGATAATAGAGCAATAAGTTTAAAACTGGATGTTAAAAATTCAATTAATGCACCTAGATACTGTGGAATAGTAATTAACAACATTACTGTCAAAGAATCTCCTGAATGGTTAAAAAACAGATTAAAATCTATTAACCTCACACCTATAAATAATATTGTTGATATAACAAATTACGTTTTACACGACTTAGGTCAGCCTTTACATGCTTTTGATTACGACAGCATTGTCAATAATAAAATCGAGGTTACAACATTAAAAAAAGGCACAAAATTTACTTCTTTAGACGGAGTAGAAAGAGAATTAACTGATTCAGATTTAATGATATGCAGTGGGGATAAACCATTATGTATGGCTGGAATATTTGGTGGTTTACATTCAGGAGTTAACACTTCAACCAAATCCATATTTTTAGAAAGTGCTTACTTCGATCCAATTTCAATTAGAAAATCTGCAAAATATCATGGACTTAATACAGATGCATCATACAGATTTGAAAGAGGAGTTGATCCTAATATTACAAAATACGCCTTGAAAAGAGCTGCAATTTTAATTAAAGAAATTAGTGGAGGAGTTATTTCTAGTGAAATCGAAGATTTATACCCAAAAAAGTTTAATGATTTTGAGGTGCTATTAAATTATGACCAAGTTGATAAACTTATAGGTCAAAAAATTGATCACGAAACAATAAAGGAGATTTTAACTTCATTAGATATAAAAATAAATAGTATAACAGAAACAAGATTAGGACTCAGCATTCCTTTTTATAGAAATGATGTCCAAAGAGAGGCTGACGTTATCGAGGAGATATTACGAGTTTATGGTTACAATAACATAAAATCAAATCACAAACTCAACTCTTCTATTAGTGATATTAAACTTTTTTCAGAACACAATGTTCAAAATTCAATAAGTGATGTATTAGTTTCTCAAGGTTTTTATGAAATAATGACAAACTCATTAACCTCTCCCGCTTACAGTAATTTAAGTGAAGATGATATGATTGAAAATGATATTAAAGTATTAAACTCACTTAGTTTAGATCTTTCTGTATTAAGACAAAACATGATGTTTTCTGGACTTGAAGCTACTTCTCATAATATAAATCGAAAACAATCAGATTTAAAATTATTTGAATTTGGTAAAACTTATAAATTAATCAATCAAGATAGGATTGAAGCTAAAAAACTATCTCTTTTCATCACTGGTGATTTATCTAAGAAAAATTGGAATTCGGATAAAGTTAAATCTGATTACTACTACACTAAGGGTATAGTTAAATCAATACTTGAAAGAATAGGGATAAAAAATACTTTATCAAAACCAACTACACTTTCTAATTTAGCAGATGGTGAATCATTGTTTTTAGGTAAAAAAGAAATTGTTACCTACGGATCAGTTAAACAAATAATCTTAGATAGTTTTAATATAGATCAAGAAGTGTTTTATGTTGAATTCAAATGGGACTCAATTATTTCGATGACTAATAACAAACCTATTCATGTAAATGAAATACCTAAATTTCCTGAAGTTAGCAGGGATTTGTCCTTACTATTAGATAAGAATGTAGATTTTGAATCAATTTACAATAGCTGTATAAAAATTGATAAAAAATTAATAAAAGATGTTAGCTTATTTGACGTGTATGAGGGTAGTAAATTACCTGAAAACAAAAAAAGCTATGGAGTTAGTCTAAATATTTCTAGTAACGAAAAAACATTATCAGACAAAGAAATTGATAATTTAATGAACAAGATAATTAAAAACTTAAATTCAAATTTTGGTGCTGAACTAAGAAATTAATTATCATACATTTTGTTTCTTAATTCTTTAATTTTATCATCCTGCATATACTCATCAAACTTCATAAATCTGTCAATAACTCCATTTGGTGTTAGCTCTACTACTCTATTAGCAATTGATTGAGCAAATTGATGATCATGCGTTGTAAACAAAACTGTTCCTTTAAATTTACTCAGAGAATTATTAAAAGCGGTTATACTTTCTAAATCAAGATGATTAGTTGGTTCGTCTAACATTAAAACATTCGCTCTAAACATCATCATTCTAGATAACATACATCTAACTTTTTCACCTCCAGATAATACGTCGCATTTTTTCAGAGCTTCTTCTCCACTAAAAACCATTTTTCCTAAGAAACCTCTAAGATAAACCTCTTCTCTTTCCTCTTCAGTTGTAGCCCACTCTCTCAACCATTCAACTAAACTCAAATCCTTATTAAAAAACTCATGATTATCAATTGGTAAATATGATTGTGAAGTTGTAATACCCCAATTAAATTTTCCAGTGTATTTATTTTCACTTGAATTAATTATTTCATAAAAAGCAGTAGTCGCTCTGGAATCTTTAGAAAAAATAACAACCTTATCACCTTTGGCAATATTTATATCAATTTTATCAAAAAGTTTATTCTCATCTAGAGAATAAGAAAGGTTCTCAATATTTAATATCTGATCACCAGCAACCCTATCCCTTTCAAATATTATTGCTGGATACCTTCTACTTGATGGTTTAATTTCTTCAATATTCAATTTATCAATCATTTTTTTTCTACTAGTAGCCTGCTTACTTTTGGCTACATTAGCACTAAACCTAGCGATAAATTCTTGTAGTTCTTTCTTTTTTTCCTCTGCTTTTTTATTTTGTTGAGTACGCTGACGCAATGCTAACTGAGATGATTCATACCAAAAAGTATAATTTCCAGAATAATGAGATATTTTATTAAAATCTATATCTGAAATATGTGTACATACAGAATCTAAAAAATGTCTATCGTGAGAAACTACAATAATACAATTGTCAAAGTTTGCTAGAAAATTTTCTAACCAGAGTATAGTTTCATAATCTAAATCATTTGTTGGTTCATCCATTATTAAAACATCTGGATTACCAAATAGAGATTGAGCTAGTAAAATCCTAACTTTTAACTTAGCATCAACATCCTTCATTAAAGTATAATGAAGATTTTCCGAAATACCTAAATTTGACAATAAAGCTGCAGCAGAGCTTTCTGCATTCCATCCATCCATTTCTTCAAACTGCTGTTGCAATACACCAATTTTATCTGCATTTTCATCATTATAATCAGCATATAAATTATCCATCTCAATTTTAACATCATACAAAGGCTTATTACCAATAATTACAGTGTCTAAAACATTTTTATCATCGTAAATATTATGGTTTTGTTCTAAAACAGACATTCTTTTTCCAGACTCTAAGTGTACATATCCAGATGTTGGATCTTGCTTTCCAGCTAAAATTTTTAAAAAAGTTGATTTTCCAGAACCATTTGCTCCAATTATCCCATAACAATTGCCATTGTTAAAAGATGTATTTACATCATCAAACAAAATTCTTTTACCAAACTGAACAGAAAGATTCGAAACAGATAACATATATATAAATAATTTATTTTTTTGCAAAAATATAAAATCTAAACACTAAAAACTTAATCTTGATAAATTAAATAGATGTAATTTAACAGGTAATTAACACAAATAAAGATCTTGTATATATATTTTTGATTAATTATATAAATACAGTGAAAAAAATTTTTACCTTTTTTTTAGCCTTTGTACTTCTTTATGGATGTAAAGACATTAAAGAAACAAACCATAGTTTTATTGGTGGTGAAATTATAAATCCCAAAGATACCAAACTAACTATTTTTAAGTCAAATACTATAGTTGATACAATTAGATTAGATTCGGAAAACAGGTTTTTATCTAAAATTGAATCGACTAAATCTGGATTTTATGGCTTTTCACACGGAAATGAATATCAATTAATTTTATTAGAACCTAATGATAGTATCACCATCAGAGTTAACACCTTAGATTTTGATGAATCTTTGTCTTTTAGTGGTATTGGATCAAAGAAAAACAATTACTTAATTAGCTTGTTTACTAAATACGAAAACTCAAAAAGAAATAGCTCTAATTTGTTTAAAGCTAAGCCAAAAGAATTCAAAAAAGCAATTGATTCATTAAAAAGAGATGAAATTAACTTACTTAATAAATTTATCTCGGGTACTAACTTAACTTCCCAATTATTTGAGGAGATTGCTACAAATACAATTAATCATATTTTTAACGCTAAAATAGAGGCCTACCGTTTTATTGAAGTCAATAGAAATGAGACAATTTACCCTGAAAATTTTTATGACTTTAGAAAAAACATAAATTATAACAATATTTATTTTGAAGAATTCTATCATTATTATAATTTTTTATTTCCTCATTTTGACAATTTAGCATATGAAAAGTTTATAAAAACACACAACAAAAAATCATTTAATAAAGATAATGTTGATTATAATTTAATAAAGTTAGAACTAATTGATAGTCTTGTTCAAAATAGAGAAATTAAATCTAGACTAACTTCATTCATTGCAAGAAAATTTCTATCGTTTTGCAAAAAACAAGTAGAAGCTAACAAAATATATAATTATTATTTGAAGATTAATAAAACAACTAACAATGACTCTAAAAACTATCAGCAAAAAAGAGTAATTAATCTATATAACAATTTAAAGAAACTAAAAAAGGGAAATAAATTACCAATTATTGAATTAATCGATTCCAAAAAAAATTCTGTAAACATAAATAAACTAATTACAGACAAAACATTAATTTATTTCTGGAGTAAAAATTCTAAAAATTCTTACAAATATAGCCATGATAAAGTAAAAAAATTAAGAGCTATATATCCTAATATAAGTTTTATTTCTGTAAATATAGATAAGATCAGAACTGAAAAGTGGTTAGATAAATTAACAATCAACTCTAGTTATTGTGATTGTAATGGGTGTAAGAGCAAGAATACATATGTAAATGAATTTAAATTACGCAATCCTGATATCGCAAAAAAACTTCTTGGTATACAATATATTAGAAAAACAATAATAGTAGATTCAAAAATGAATATAATTGAATCAAATGCAAATCTCTTTAGCGATAATTTAGAAAAAATTATTAATTAATTCCCTTTTTTGTAATCACTCAGAAATTTTTCTAATCCAATATCTGTTAAAGGGTGTTTTAATAAGCCTGCAATGGAACTCAAAGGACCTGTCATAACATCAGCACCTATTTTTGCACAATCAATTACGTGCATTGTATGTCTTACTGAAGCTGCTAGAATTTCTGTAGTAAATCCATAATTATCATAAATTAATCTTATCTCAGCGATTAAATTTAAACCATCGGTAGATATATCGTCTAATCTTCCAATAAATGGAGAAACATAAGTAGCACCGGCTTTTGCAGCTAATAATGCTTGCCCAGCTGAAAACACTAAAGTAACATTAGTTTTAACTCCTTTATCACTGAAATATTTTGCCGCTTTAACACCATCTTTTATCATAGGTAACTTGACTACAATCTGGCTATGTAAATTGGCCAGCTCTGTACCTTCAGTAACCATATTATCAAAATCTGTAGCAATAACTTCTGCCGAAACATCACCATCAACAATTTCACATATATCTTTATAGTGTTGTAAAATATTATCTCTTCCAGTAATACCTTCTTTAGCCATTAATGACGGGTTAGTAGTTACTCCATCTAAAACACCTAAGTTTTGAGCTTCTTTGATTTGATCTAAATTTGCTGTGTCTATAAAAAATTTCATCTGTTGATTTTTAGTTTAATCAAAACTACAATAAATTAAGTTTTTAAAAATAAAATTGAAATAAATATATTAACATACTAAAATAATCGTTTTAATAACTTCTCATTATTAAATTTTCAAAAACTTTTTGCGGAAGAAGAAGTTTTAAGTAAGGAGCTATTTTCTCTATAAATGAACCTGCTATGTATTTTTTTTTTGGATTTTTAGAATTTATAATTTTAAAAATTAATTTTCCAATTAGCTTAGGGTCTGCCCCTGCATCAACGTGATTATTCATTAATCTTAGAGCTTTAGAGTAATTAAAATAATAGGGGGAGGATTTTTCAGATGATGCGTGGTATCTTCTTGATGCTATGTTAGTAGAAAATTCACCTGGAGCTACTGTGACTACTTTTATGTTAAATGGTTTAGTTTCCATATTTAAAGTTTCAGAAACTAAATCTAAAGCAGCTTTACTTGCACTATAAACAGACCTGTAAGGTGTACCAACATATGCTGCGAGTGATGTAATATTAATGATCAATCCACTTTTTTTAGATCGCATAATGGGAAGAACTTTTTTTAAAATATTTAATGGACCAAAAAAATTAGTTTTAAAATTATTCTCAATTTCTATTTCAGGGATTTCTTCCAATGGACCTGTGATGCCTACCCCAGCATTATTAATTAAAACATCAATACTACCTTCGATTTTAATTATTTCATCAATGCATTTATCAATACTAACCGAGTTGTTTACATTTAAACTTAATAATTGAAAATTTGAATCAATATATTTGGAAGGATCTCTACTTGTACCATAAACTTTAAAGTTTTTGTTACATAACAAATCTCCAATTGCTTTTCCTATTCCGGAGGAAGCACCTGTGATTAATATAACTTTTGACATCTGGTAAAATTATAATGGGAATATATAAAAAAAAAGGCAAGCTACCTACATCACACTGCTACAACCGTATACCTTTGCTGTGTTCCCACTCTGGAGGATTAAACAGGAGCTAGTTGTGTAGGACTTGCCGATGTAAATATACAAATGATTTATAATTGGTTAAGATTTTTTTAAGTTAATTTAAATAAATAAATTGCCAATATTCTAATGATTATGACTTTAAAAATATTTCAAAATTTTCTACTATTATTTTTAATTAATTGTGGTAATGTTGAAAATTCTAATTTAGATATCACCACCAATTTAAAAAATAAGATGAAAATTGACGAAACCTTTGTTTTCTCAATCAACGAAGCATCAGATTCTATTAAGGTATTTAACAGAGGCAATTTAATTTACAATAATAAAAAAAGAGATAAAAAAAGTATCGAGATTGACTTAAAGAACTTTAGATTAGGCAAAAATAGCCTCAAAGTGATTTCTTATCATAAAAGTAACATTAAATCTAAAAATATTGATTTTATTGTTCTAAATGACAAAACTCCAGAAATTTACAACTATAAGATAATCAATACATACCCACATAAAATTAATGCTTACACTCAAGGTTTAGAATTTAATAATGGATATTTATATGAAAGTACAGGAAAATATGGTAAGTCAAAATTAAAAAGAGTCAACTTTAAAACTGGCGACTCATATGAAGAGGTTAATTTATCAAACAAATATTTTGCTGAAGGAATAACTATCATAGATAATAAAATAATCCAACTTACTTGGAGAGAAAATACTGGTCTTATTTATAATCTACAAACATTAGATTTAATTGGTGATTTTAAATATAATAAAAGCAAGGAAGGTTGGGGATTGTGCAATGATAGAAATAAAATATTTAAAAGTGATGGAACTGAAAATATTTGGATATTAGATTCAAAAACATTTGATGAAATTGATAATTTTCAAGTTTACACAAATAAAGGGAAAGTTAATGGGCTAAACGAACTAGAATGGGTTAACGGAAAAATTTATGCTAATCGTTACGGCTTTAATGGAGTAGCAATTATCAATCCAAATAATGGGGCTGTAGAAGGGGTGATTGACCTTTCAAGTTTAATAGAAAAAGTACAAAAACATGATAATTTAGATGTTTTAAACGGTATTGCATATAACAATGTAACTAAAACCTTATTTGTCACTGGAAAAATGTGGAATAAGATATTTGAAATTGAAATTTTTAAAAAATAAAGATGAAAAAGATATTTTCATTATTGTTAAATATTATTATTATTATTTTCTGGAGTTCTTGTAGAGATGATTTTAATTTTAACATTACAGAAACTCAATTACAATTCTCAAAGGATACTGTCTATTTAGATACTGTTTTCTCAAATATTGGATCTAGTACTTACAATTTAAAAGTTTATAATACTTCAAATGAAAATATTTTAATCCCTTACATAAATCTAGAAAATGGACAAGACTCTTACTATAGGTTAAATGTTGATGGTATGTATGAAAATCAGGGAAACGTTAGTAATTACTTTGAAAATATTGAATTACTTGCCAATGACAGTTTATTTATTTTTATTGAAACTACAATAGATATAAATAATTTACCAAGTGAATCAAATCAATTTTTATACACTGATAAAATAAAGTTTGATACAGGTTATAATCTACAAACAGTAGATTTGATAACATTAGTTAAAGATGCAGTATTTATTTATCCAAATAAATACACTGACAGTAGTACAGGAGAAACAATAATTGAAACATTAAATTTTGATATAAACAATGATGGTATTTCAGACGAAACAAATATTCAAGGACGATTTTTATCGGAAAACGAATTAAACTTTACAAATGAAAAACCATATGTTATTTATGGATATGCAGGTGTGCCAAGTAATAGTATTTTAACAATAGATAAGGGTGCTAGAGTTCATTTTCATTCCAACTCAGGGATACTTGTAACTAGTGAAGGATCTATACAAGTTAATGGCGAATTTAGTCAAGATCAAGAAGTATTAGAAAATGAAGTTATTTTTGAAGGAGATAGGCTTGAAAATAGCTTTGCAAACACACCTGGTCAATGGGGCACTATTTGGCTATTTAGTGGAAGCACCAATAATATTATAAATTTCTCTACAATAAAGAATGCAACTATAGGTATTTATGCAGAGAATCAATTAAATACCAATACCAATCAGCTAACCATAAATAATTCTAAAATATATAATTCAAGTAATTTTGGAGTTTTAGCAAAATCCTCATCTATTACAGCTAGTAATTTAGTTATTAATAAAAGTGGACAATCTTCATTTGCTGCTACTTACGGAGGACAATATGAGCTAAATCATTGTACTATAACAAATTTTTGGAATAATAGTTTTAGACAATTTCCAAGTTTATTAATAAACAATTATTGGATTGACAGTAATGGAAATGTACTAAATAACTCAAACTTAAATTTTAATATTAACAATAGTATTATTAGTGGTAATGAAAACATTGAATTTTTAATTGAACAATTTGATGATTCAAATCTGAATTTTAAATTCAAAAATTGTATGATGAAGTTTAATGACTACAATGAGATATTTACAGGACAAAACAATTATGACTTTTTAAATTTAGAAAAATATGAAAATATTTATCTGAACTTAAATACAGATTTTAAAAATGAATATAATAATGAACTATTTATTTTACAAAATTCTGAAGTTATTAATCTGGGAGATCAGCAATTAGCAGCTATTTACCCACTAGATTTACTTAATGTAAATAGAGAAAATTCGCCTGACTTAGGCGCCTACCAACACGTCATAATAGAGGATTAATCTATTAAGAAAATAGAGGGAATTTACTCATCATAGAATTTACCTCTTTACAAATATCCTTTAATTTAGTTTCATTATCAAAATTCATTATTGCCTGATCTATAAAATTCACAATTTTCAACATATCATTTTCAACAAGTCCTCTTGTAGTAATAGCTGCAGTCCCCACTCTAATGCCTGAAGTTATAAATGGAGATTTATCATCAAAAGGAACCATATTTTTATTTACTGTAATATCTGCTAAACCTAAAGCATACTCAGCTGTCTTACCATCAATATTTTTATTTCTAAGGTCAATTAACATCATGTGATTATCAGTTCCGTTTGAAATAATATTATATCCTCTTTTAATAAACTCATCAGCCATTACATTAGCATTTTTTTTGACTTTTAAAATATAATGCATAAAATCATCTTGAAGGGCCTCTTTAAAAGCTATAGCTTTAGCAGCTATTACATGTTCTAACGGACCACCTTGATTACCAGGAAATATAGCTAAATCAAGTAAGGAAGACATTTTTTTTAATTTTCCACTTTTAAATTTAACTCCAAAAGGATTTTCAAAATCTTCACCCATTAGAATTAACCCTCCTCTAGGTCCCCTCAAAGTTTTATGAGTTGTAGTTGTTACAATGTGACAATATGGAATAGGATCATTTAAAATACCCTTTGCAATTAAACCTGATGGATGAGAAATATCTCCTAGTAATATTGCACCGACACTATCAGCAATTAATCTAAATCTCTCATAATCAATATCTCTTGAATAAGCAGAAGCACCAGCAATAATTAGTTTAGGTTTTTCTTTAGTAGCAATTTCTTGTATTTTGTCATAATTTAAAACACCTGTATTCTTATCAACTCCATAAAAAACTGGATTATATAGTTTTCCAGAAAAATTAACAGAGGAACCGTGTGTTAAATGTCCTCCATGTGAAAGATCAAAACCTAAAATTTTATCACCAGCATTCAAACAAGCAAAAAATACTGCAGAATTAGCTTGACTACCTGAGTGGGGTTGAACATTAGCCCAACATGCTCCAAAAAGTTCTTTAGCTCTTTCTATAGCCAATAACTCTATTTTATCTACAACTTCACAGCCACCATAATACCTCTTTCCAGGGTAACCCTCTGCATATTTATTAGTCAATACAGAACCAGTAGCTTTCATTACACTATCACTAGTAAAGTTTTCGGATGCGATAAGCTCAATACCTTTAGTCTGTCTAGTCTTTTCTTCATTAATTAAATCAAAAATTATTTTATCTTTTGACATAGAATCAATTATTATTTATTATAATCCAAAAATAAACAAATGATAAGTTTAATAATGCAAAAATCCTATATTTGGTATCTTAGTTATTAAAAACTAATTAACAATAACCAGTTTTATAAAATGAAGAATAAAATAAATATTACAAATAAAAAAGCAAAATTTGAATATGAGATTTTAGATAAGTATAATGCTGGAATTGTACTAACTGGGTCAGAAATTAAATCAATACGGCTAGGAAAAGCATCAATTGCTGAGAGCTTTTGTGAATTTAATGATTCTATCGAACTATTTATTGTTAATATGACAATTGAGAACTATTCATTCTCTTCTGCTTTTAATCAAATCCCTAAGTCAACCAGGAAGTTATTATTAAATAAAAAAGAGCTTTTAAAGCTCAATAAAAGTGTCAAAAATTCTGGTCTTACAATAATACCTCTAAGGGTATACTTGAGTGACAAGGGATTAGCTAAGATTGAAATAGCTTTAGCTAAAGGAAAGAAACTTTATGATAAAAGACAAACTTTGATCGATCGAGATAACAAAAGAAATCTTGATCGAATTAAAAAAGAAAATAAAAATTAATTTTTTTCTTTCAATAAAGGCACAAATTTAAACTCACCAAATTCATTTTTTTTAAATTTTTTTTCTGAAATTCTTGTTATTAAAGTCATTATCTGAGTTTTTTCTCCAACTGGAATTACAAGTTTTCCGCTAATCTTTAGTTGATTAAGCAAATTCTTAGGAATAAATGGTGCTCCTGCAGTAACTAATATGGAATCGTATGGCGCTTCACTTTCGTAACCTCTATAACCATCACCAAAAATTAATTTTTTTGGATGGCAACCAATTTTTGGTAAAAATAAACTTGTTTTTTTGAATAATTCCTTTTGTCTTTCGATAGAATAAACAATAGCTCCCAATTCACATAATACAGCTGTTTGATAACCACTACCGGTTCCAATCTCTAATATTTTATCTCCTTTTTTTACATTTAATAGTTCAGATTGAAAAGCAACTGTGTATGGTTGGGATATTGTTTGTCCAGCTCCAATGGGAAAAGCTTTGTCTTGATAAGCATGGTCAATAAAACTAGAGTCCATAAATAAATGTCTTGGAATTGATTCAATAGCATTTAAAACACGTAAATCTAATATACCTTTACTTTTTACTTCTGAAGCTAGTTTATTTCTTAATCCCTTATGTTTGAATGTGTCTTTCAAGTTTATAAAAGTAAAGATATTTGCATTAAAATTCTAAGTTATTTATGCTTATAAAAATATTACATTTGTATTAGATTTTTAATATATACAAATGCAGAAAAATATTGTCGTCATTGGAGCAGGAACCATGGGTAATGGTATTGCTCATACATTTGCACAAAACAACTTCAAAGTTGAACTAGTAGATGTAAACATCAAGTCATTAGACAAAGCAATTCAAACAATATCTAATAATTTAGATAGAATGATAATTAAAGAAAAAATATCAGATTTAGAAAGAAGAAACACTCTAAAAAATATCACTAAAAAAACTACAATAACTAGCACCTCCAAAAACGCGATACTAGTTATTGAAGCAGCTACTGAAAATTTAGAATTAAAACTTCAAATATTTAAAGATTTAGACAAACATTACGATCAAAGCACAATTTTGGCCTCAAATACCTCTTCAATTTCTATAACTCAAATTGCTTCATCTACAAAAAGACCGAATAAAGTTATAGGGATGCATTTTATGAATCCAGTTCCTTTAATGAAACTCGTTGAAGTCATTAAAGGTTATGAAACTGATTTAGAAACATTAGAGTTTATTAATAATATTACAAAAAAAATTAATAAAACAGCAGTTGAAGTAAATGACTATCCAGGTTTTATTGCCAATAGAATTTTGCTACCAATGATTAATGAAGCTATTGAATCTCTACATCATGGAGTTAGTTCAGTAAAAAATATTGATGAAATAATGAAATTAGGAATGGGACATCCAATGGGTCCACTACAATTGGCAGATTTTATAGGTTTAGATGTTTGTCTGTCTATATTAGATGTAATGTACGAAGGCTTCAAGAGTCCAAAATATGCAGCTTCACCCCTACTTAAAAATATGGTATTAGCAGGTAAATTAGGAATTAAATCAAAAGAAGGTTTTTATGATTATTCCAATAACAAAAAAGCTGAAGTCGTTTCTAAACAATTTCAATAATAATTATGAGTATAAATAAACAAATAGATTTAATTAATGAACAAATTGGAAAAAACGTCTCTCTTGTTGCTGTTTCAAAAACTAAATCTGAATTAAAAATTAAAGAAGCATATGATAGCGGCCAAAGAGTTTTTGGTGAAAATAAAGTTCAGGAGCTGGTTTCAAAACAAAACAATTTACCTAAAGATATTAGTTGGCATATGATTGGGCATTTACAACGTAATAAAGTAAAATACATAGCTCCGTTTATAAATTTAATACACGGAGTTGATAACATTAAGTTATTGAAAGAGATAAATAAGCAAGCCAGAAAAAATGACAGAATAATTGATTGTTTAATTCAAGTAAAAATTTCTAGTGAAGATAGTAAGTTTGGTATTGATTATAAACAAGCTAATGAATGGTTAACAACAGACTTACTAATAGATTTTAAAAATATTAGAATAACAGGTTTTATGGGGATGGCAAGTAACACGAATAATGAATTAAAACTAACAAAAGAATTTAGTAAATTGAATAATTTCTTTAATAAACATCAAAATACAAACATAAAGATATTATCGATGGGCATGAGTAACGATTATCTTTTAGCAATCAAAAATGGCAGTAATATGATTAGAGTTGGAAGCAATATCTTTGGAGAAAGAAAATAAAAAATTATCATATACAGTATTGTAGATATAGAGACAACTGGTGGCAAATTCAATGAAGAAGGAATTACAGAAATTGCTATCTATAAATTTGATGGGACTGAAATAATTGATAAATTTATTTCATTAATTAATCCAGAAAAAAATATTCAACCTTTTGTAGCTAATCTAACTGGAATAAATAATAAAATGCTACGTAATGCTCCCAAGTTTCATGAAGTAGCTAAAAGAATATTAGAAATAACTGAAGACACTATATTTGTAGCTCATAATACTTCATTTGATTATAGAGTTTTAAAGACCGAATATAATAGACTGGGTTATAATTTTAAAAGAAATACCTTATGCACTTTAGAATTGTCTAAAAAATTAATTTTAGATGTAAATTCATATAGCTTAGGCAAGCTAACCAAGCAGTTAGGTATTCCTCTTACACAAAGACACAGAGCAAGCGGCGATGCATTAGCTACAGTCAAATTATTTAAGCTACTACTAGATAAAGATTTAGATAAAAATATTATTATAAAAAATATTAAAAATACTAGTAAATCTAATTTACCTAACAAACTAAATGAAATTTTAGATGAATTACCAAGTTCAACAGGGATATATTATTTACACAATAAAAATTCCGAAATAATATATATAGGTAAAAGCAAAAACATAAAAAAAAGAGTTAATCAACATTTTACTGGAAAAGACCGTAAGTCACAAAAGTTACAAATTAACACAGTTACTGTCAGTTACGATGAAACTGGAAGTGAATTAATAGCTTTACTTAAAGAGAGCAATCAAGTTAAATTACATAAACCTATTTTTAACAGAAAGTTACGCAAGACTATATATCCTTACGGACTTTATAAAAGTATTGATAAAAATAATTATATAAATCTAAGTATTTCTAAAATTAGCTCTGGTAGAAATCCTTTAACAACATTTAAAAATATTAATAATGGATTCTCTTTTTTAAACAAACTAATAGATAAAAATGATTTGTGTCAAAAACTCTGTGGAGTATATAAGTCCAACAATAATTGCTTTAGATATTCAATAAATGAATGCTATGGTGCATGCATAAATATTGAAAAACCTGATCAATATAACGAAAGAATTCATAAAGCTATTAAATATCTAAATTTTGAAAATAAAAATTTTGCTATAATAGATAAAGGACGAAATATCGATGAAAGTAGTTTTGTTTTAGTTGAAAACGGCTTGTTTATTGGTTTGGGATATTTTAATTTAAACTTTCAAATAAATAACATAAAGGTTTTAAAGAAAATTATAATTTCAATGGAGCACAATAAAGACAATCAAAAAATACTTCAAAGTTTTTTAAGAAAAGCCAAAGGAATTAAGATTTTAAATTATTGATGATGAATAAATATCTTATATCAATTCTTGGGCCCACGGCAATTGGTAAAACAAAATTAGCCATAGAATTAGCAGAAAAATATGGCACAGAGATAATATCAGCTGATTCTAGACAGTTTTACAAAGAATTGAATGTTGGGTCAGCTAAACCTTCAAATGTAGACTTAAATAGGGTTAAACATCACCTAATAAATAATAAAAGTGTGAAGGATAGTTATTCTATAGGTGATTTTGAAAAAGATGCTCTTAATAGCATTTCAAAAATTCATAAAAAAACAGATTTAGCAGTTCTTGTAGGTGGATCTGGATTATATTTAGATGTTATTAATTACGGATTAGATCAAATCCCCAAAAGCGATGAAAAAGTTAGAGACTTTTTAAATAATGAATTTAAAATAAGAGGTCTTAAACATATGCAAAATGAGTTAAAAGAAAAGGATTTAATTTCTTTTAAAAATATTGATTTAAATAATCATAGAAGAATTATAAGAGCATTGGAGGTCACTATTTCTAGTGGTAAGCCATATTCTTCTTTCCTGAAAAAAGATTACACTGTACGTAATTTCAAAAAAATACAAATTGGACTAAGAGATGAACGAGAGATGATATATGAAAGGATAAATACAAGAGTTGACAATATGATAAATGAAGGATTAATTAAAGAAGCTATTGATTTAATTAGTTATAAAAATCTTAACAGTTTAAATACAATAGGTTACAAAGAAATTTTTAATTTTTTAGATGGAAAATCAAATTTAGATCAAGCAATTAATGAGATTAAAAAAAATACAAGAAGATTTGCAAAAAGACAAATGACATGGTTTAACTCCAATAAAGATATAACTTGGTTTAAAACAAACTATAAAATTGAAGATATAGTTAAATGTATAGATAACTTAATTACTGACTAATCTAAACCCTTCACCATGAATATTGATAATCTCAACGGACTCATCATTTTTCAGATATTTTCTTAATTTAGCTATATAGACATCCATACTTCTAGAAGTGAAATAGTTATCATCTCTCCAAATTTTGGTTAAAGCTAATTCTCTTGGCATAAGATCATTTTTATATAGTATCAACATTTTTAATAATAAATTCTCTTTGGGAGATAGCTTAACAGGAGTATTATCTAAATAGGATAAATGTCTTA
>JADHRR010000006.1:0-46263 GCA_016777305.1 Flavobacteriaceae bacterium | reverse complement strand
ATTAGGGTTTTACCCGGTAACTCCTGGATCTAACGAATATATTATTGGATCACCAATTATAAAGTCTGCAACTATAAATTTAGAAAATGGAAAAAAGTTTGAAATAAAAGCTCCAAAAAATAGCAAAAACAAAGCTTACATAAAAAATATGAAGTTAAATGGAGAGCCACATTATAAATCCATAATCAAACATAGCGATATAGTTAATGGAGGAAGTTTGACTTACCAAATGGATATACAAAAAAGCGATTGGGCAACCTCAGATAAAGCTATACCAAAAACAACAATCAAAGATTTCATTGTTACATCTCCACCCTATATCAAAAAAGGGGAAACATCCTTTGTTGGTGAAACAAAAGTTGTTTTAGCAAGTGTACAAAAAGAAGCAAAAATTTATTTTTCAAGGGGTGAAGAATTTCAAGAATACACAACGCCCCTGACAATTAATGAGCAAACAAGTTTAAGTACATACTCTGTATTAAATGAAAATAAGAGCACAATTCTTAAAACAAATTTTAATAAAATAGATTCAAACATCAAGGTCACACTGGAAACTGCTTATTCAAATCAATATAATGCTGGAGGAAGTATAGCGCTAATTGATGGAGTTAAAGGAACAGAAGATTTTCGAACAGGTGCATGGCAGGGATATGAAAATGAAGACCTAAAAGCTACTCTTGATTTAGGAAAAGTTTGTAAAATTGAAAAGGCTTCAATAAATTTTCTTTCTGATCAAAAACATTGGATTTTTTATCCTAAAGAAATTACATTTTATGGTTCATTGGATGGTAAAAACTTTACTGCACTTTACAATAAAAAAATAAATATTGTGGATTCAAAAAATACTACGATTAAAAAGTTTGATATTGAAAATATTGAAAACTCTTATCGTTATATAAAAATTGTTGCAAACAAGATTGGTGATGTGCCTAATTGGCATATTGGTAGCACATATAATGGGAAAGGATGGATATTCGTTGATGAAATTAAAATTAAATATAAATAAAAGAAGAGCCAATGTCGAGATTTGAACTCGAGACCTCTTCCTTACCAAGGAAACGCTCTACCCCTGAGCTACATCGGCAATTTTAAAAAAAGAGCGAGAGACCAGGTTCGAACTGGCGACATTCAGCTTGGAAGGCTGACGCTCTACCAACTGAGCTACTCTCGCAATAATTATTAGGATACCATAAATATAAAGAAAAAATTAAAAGAGCGGGAGACCAGGTTCGAACTGGCGACATTCAGCTTGGAAGGCTGACGCTCTACCAACTGAGCTACTCCCGCAATATTTTTTAAATCAATTACTTAAATGTGGGGAGAGCAGGATTCGAACCTGCGAAGACGTAGTCAGCAGATTTACAGTCTGCCCTCGTTGGCCGCTTGAGTATCTCCCCAAAATATATTTCACTATGTTTAAGAACTGAGCCGATGGAGGGACTCGAACCCACGACCTGCTGATTACAAATCAGCTGCTCTAGCCAGCTGAGCTACATCGGCTTTTAATCCGTTAATTAAACGGAATGCAAATATATATACTTATTTATTGAAACAAAATAAAATTGATTAAATTTTTGAGCAAATAAAAATAGTGTGAAATACTATATATTTCTGGGGTGAGATTTAGCAAATACCTTTTTTATTTCATCAATACTTCGATTTGTATACACTTGAGTAGCAGCTAAACTTGAATGGCCTAGTAAATCCTTTACAGAATTTAAATCAGCACCATTATTTAAAAGGTGAGTTGCAAAAGAATGTCGTATAATGTGAGGACTCTTTTTAACTTTGGTTGAGATAGTATCGAAATACTTATTAATGATTCTATAAATTAATTTTTCATAAACTGGTTTTCCTTTACTAGTAATAAATAAAAAAGTCTCATCTGATTTTAATGCATCTCTGTATGACAAATACTTATTTAAAATATTTATTGTAGAGTCAATTAATGGAATTATTCTTTCCTTATTTCTTTTACCTAAAACTTTAATATGCTTATTGTTAATATTAAGGTCTGATATCATTAATTGAATTAATTCAATTCTTCTAATTCCTGTAGTATAGAACAAATCAATTATTAGTCTATCTCTAACTCCTGTGAAGTTATCCTCATAATTATTTAAATCTAGTACATTCAACATTTCATTTTCAGAAAAAGGTAATTGAATTTTTTTTTGAGTTTTAAGAGCCTTATGATTTGTTAATGGGTTTTCATTAATCAAATCAATTTTTAATAAAAACTTAAAATAAGAATTTAAAGAAGTGATTTTTCTATTTATAGATCTATTTGATATGCCCTTATTTACTAAATCAACAATCCAAGATCTTATGTATGAATAGCTTGTATTGTTTATATTATTTACTTCAAATTCGTCAATTAAAAATCCAGCAAAAACATTCAAATCATTTCGATAAGCTTCAATGGTGTTAGAAGAATATTTTTTTTCAATCTCCAGATAATCAAAAAAGGATTTTAAACTCATGTCATATTTTGTAATATAAATTTAATAAAAAAGCCTTACAGTTTAATGTAAGGCTTTTTTTTATTTTTTTTGTAAATCAAAAATTAGATTTGCTCTTTATCTCTTAAGTTTTGAATATACTGAGCTTTTTGTATTTGTGCTCTCCTTTTTACAGAAGGTTTTACAAATTGCTTTCTAGTCTGTAGAGATCTTTTAGTTCCCGTTTTATCAAACTTTCTTTTAAAACGCTTTAGCGCTCTATCGATATTTTCTCCTTCTTTTATTGGTATTATTAGCATATCAGGACCTCCCTTCTTTAAAATTGTTTTGCAAATATAAACTAATTATTAGTTTATAAAAGCTTTAATAAATTAATTTATAATAAATATTACATTGATTTAATTGCTTCTAAATATTTATTGAGCTGTTCTTTAACAATTGGAAACAAAAAGTATAAACCAACCATGTTAGGGAATACCATTGCAAAAATCATCGCATCTGAGAAAGCCCAAATTGAATTCATGCTTGCTGCAGCACCAATTACAACAAATACTAAGAATAAAACTTTGTAAGTTAAATCAGCTACTCTACCTCTGCCAAATAAGTACTTCCAAGATTGTAGTCCATAATATGACCATGAAATCATTGTTGACACAGCGAATAGTACTACCGCTATAGTTAAAAATACACCTGAATATGGAATATATTCAGCAAATGCTTTAGAAGTAATTCCTGCACCTTCATAAACTACACCATCTATAAGTACTCCTCCCATTCCATCACCACCATAAATAAATGCACCATTTGAATTAAATATTACAATTACCAATGCTGTCATTGTACAAATAACCACAGTATCAATAAATGGTTCTAATAAAGCAACTAGTCCTTCTGATGCAGAGTATTTAGTTTTAACTGCTGAATGAGCTATTGAAGCAGAACCTGCTCCAGCTTCATTTGAAAATGCAGCTCTTTTAAATCCAACCATTAAAACACCTATAATACCACCAACTCCAATAGCAGTTGGATTAAATGCTTCTTTAATAATTAATGTAATAGCATCATCTATGTAAGTAAAGTTAATGGCTAAAATATATAGACAAGCTAATATATAGATTAGAGCCATCAAAGGAACAATCTTCTCAGTTACTGATGCAATTCTTTTAATACCTCCAATAATAATTATTCCTACAAAAGTTGCTAATATAAGTCCAATTATAGCTCCAGCAAATGTAGTATCTAAACCTAATAAATCTTTTAAAACAATTGTAGCTTGATTGGATTGAGCAGCATTTCCACCACCAAATGATCCACCAATACAAAAAATAGCAAATAACACTGCGGTTATTTTACCTAACTTTTCCCATCCTTTATTTTTCAATCCTTTACTAAGATAATACATCGGTCCTCCATAAACAGTTCCATCTTCTCCAACATCCCTGTATTGAACCCCAAGGGTACATTCAACAAATTTTGTAGACATTCCTAATAGACCACAAACAATCATCCAAAAAGTTGCACCTGGTCCTCCTAGTGCAATAGCTAATGCAACACCTGCAATATTTCCATTACCAACAGTTCCTGATACTGCTGTAGCTAAAGCTTGGAAATGAGATACTTCTCCTTCTTTATTACCATTTTCATCCTTATCTAAATCATCATACTTTCCTCTAACTACATTGACTGCAGTTCTAAAATATTTAATGTTTGGAAAACCAAAATATATTGTAAAAAATGCTGCACTCCCAACAAGTAATAGTATTACAAAAGGATAACCTGCAACTTCAAAAAACACGACATCACTGAAGAAATCTGAAATTGGTTTAAATGCTTCATCAATTCGTTTATCCAATCCTTTATCTTGTGAGAAAGAAAATAATGGTACTACGAAAAATAAAAGAGTTAGTAATTTTTTCATAAAAAAGTTTTGATTAATTTAAATTTAGATAAACAACAATATGGTAAAAAAAATGGATTTAAAAAAAATATTTTGGGATAATTAAATGTTGTATAATGAATTCAGATGATGAATTTGTTCAGATTTTCCTAAAACAATTATTTTAGAGTTAGCTTCTAAGACTAATTCTGCCTCAGGGTTGATAGTATATTTTCCATTAGGGTCTTTGTAACCTATAATGGAACACCCAGTTTTTTTTCTTAAATCAAGATCTTTAATCGTTTTCTTTGAAACGGTATCAAATAACTTGTCTGTAGAGATTTCTTCCAAATTAATTTCAGACTTACCTACAATAGATAAATTATCAACAAATTCTAAAATTCCGGGGACTACAACAAGAGAAGCCATATGATCTCCTCCGATTTTATTTGGCATTATAACACTATCTGCTCCGGCTAGTTTAAGCTTACTGTAGGAAGTTTCTTCAGATGCTTTACTAATTATTTTTAACTTTGGATTTAATTGTTTTGCAGTTAATACAATAAATAGGTTGTCAGCGTCTGTAGGCAATGTACATATTAAAGAGGATGCTTTCATAATTCCAGATTTTAAAAGTACCTCATCTAAAACAGCATCACCACTTACAAAACTTTTATCGGCTTTATTTCTATCAATTATGTCTTGATTTTTTTCAATTATAACAAAATTTTTATCATATGCCGCTAACTTCTTAGCTACTTGACTACCGTTTTTACCATAACCACAAACAATAGTATGGTTTTCATAATTATCAATGATTTTTTGCATCTTTTTTCCTTTTATTTTTTCAGAATATAAACCAATAATATATTCAGTTATTATTTTAATTGAGTAACCTAATATTATTGCAGAACTTATTACTAAAATTATAACAAATATTTTAGATTCGGAAGTTCCATCTAACTCTTCAAAACCAACAAAAGAAATAGTGATAATTGCCATATATATGGCATCAATCCAGCTATGGCCTGAAATATATTTATAACCAAAAATTGCAAATAACAATAAAGACAGCAATAAAAATATTGCAAAAACAAATTTAGATTTAAAAAATCTTTTAATCATACACTAACTAATGTAACCCATTTTTCTCATCCAATCGTCATTAAACATTTTTCCAACATACCTACTCCCGTGATCATGAAATAGAACTACTACAACATCATCTTCATTAAAATTTTTTTTCAATTGTAACAAACCTTTAATTGCAGCTCCAGCTGAATTACCTAGAAACATTCCCTCCTTCTTTGCTAATTTTTGGGTAAAAACGGCCGCATCTTTATCAGTTACTTTAGTAAAACCATCAATGATATTAAAATCAACATTTTTAGGTAAAATATCCTCTCCAATTCCCTCTGTAACATAAGGATATATTTCATTTTCATCAAAAATACCCGTTTCATGATACTTTTTAAAAACAGACCCATAAGTATCAATTCCCCAAACTTTAATATTAGGATTTTTAGATTTTAAATATTTGCCAACACCAGAGATTGTTCCACCTGTACCAACTCCAACAATAAAATGAGTTATTTTTCCATCCGTTTGATTCCATATTTCTGGACCTGTTGACTCAAAATGAGCAATTGCATTACTTGGATTATCATATTGATTTACATACCATGAGTTGGGAGTTTCATCAGATAAACGTTTTGAAACTGAATAATAAGATCTTGGGTCATCAGGTGCAACGTCAGTGGGACAAACCACAACTTCAGCCCCAACCGCTTTAAGTATATCCATTTTTTCTTTCGATTGTTTATCTGATAAGACGAATATACAATTGTAGCCTTTAACTATTGCTGCCAATGCTAAACCCATGCCAGTGTTACCAGATGTACCTTCAATTATTGTACCACCTTCTTTTAATAATCCTTGATGTTCAGCATCTTCAATCATCTTAAGTGCCATTCTATCTTTAGTTGAATTACCTGGATTGAAGGTTTCGTATTTAGCTAAAACCAAACATGGTAATTCTTTTGTTAAATGGTTTAATTTAACAAGTGGAGTATTACCAATTGTGCCCAAAATATTTTCAAAATAATCCATGAGTTTTATTTACTCAAATATACAAAGCTATATCTAAAAAATATAAATAAAAATTAACGAAACTTTATGGAATCAATTGGAGATATTTTTGAAATAAGATATGATGGAACTGCAATACTAAACAAACACACTAAAAAAGTAAAGAAATTCAAAACAAATACATAATCGATAGACAAATATACTGGAACCTCATAGGTATAATATATTTCTGGATCAAGCTTTACTAAACTGAACTTTTTTTGAATTAAAAGGAAACCCAACCCGACTACGTTTCCTATTAATAAACCCAAAAAAATTATATAAGAAACAATGATGAGAAAAACTTTTTTAATAGTACTATTCTCAGCCCCCATTGATTTTAAAATACCAATCATGTTTGTTCTCTCTAAGATTAAGACTAGTAGGACACTAATTATATTTATTGAGCAAACCAATATCATTATGAATAAAATAGCTAATATGTTTTTATCAAATATTTGTATCCAATCAAATATTGAAGAATATTTTTGTTTGATATTTATAGAATTATAATTTGATGGTGTAGAGCTGTAAATCATTTTTGAAGTCTCTTCAATTAGATTAAAGTCATCAATAAAAATTTCCAATTCGCCAGATTGATTATCATTCCATTTGTTTATCCTTCTTAAGTGTTTTATATCACCAAAAATAATATTTTCATCAATCTCATTAAAGCCAGAATCATACAATCCTACTATATTAAATTTCCTTAAGGTTACATTAGATTCTAAATTTCTAGAAAAAATCATTTGAAATGAATCATTAATTTTTAGACCTAATTTATTAGACAAATTATCTGAAATGAGCACTTCATTTGAAATTGTAGATGAAATATTAGGTATAAATCCACTAATTATATAGTCTGAAATATTATTCCAACTGTAAATACTATCAACACCTTTAAACAAAGCTCCATCAAAATCTTCTGAAGTTCGAATTATACCAAATTTTAATGCAATTTGATTTATTGACTCAACATTACTAATAGAATCTAAACCTTGTAACAAACCCTTTGTGATTTTAATAGGATAAATGGATTCTTCAGAGTTATTTGAGTCAAAATTTGTGATTTTTATATGTCCATTAAAAGCTGATACTTTATCTCTTATTTCATTTTGCAATCCGATTCCTGTTGATATAGACACAAGCATCACAATTACTGATAATGCAATTGCTACAATTCCAATTTTTATTATTGGAGCTGATATACTACTTTTATAAGCTTTAGTACTTATAATTCGTTTGGCCAAGAAAAATTCAAATTTCAAAATTAATTATGCTTAAAAGAAGTTTATTTTTTATTTTTTCAATAATAACTATTAACACATCTTGTGGTAATGAAAAAATTATTGACAATAACAAAACTACAAATAAAATAATTGTTGGAGCTGAGAGAATTAACGAATACAAATCGTTAATAACAGCAAAGAAAATTGGAATAGTTGCTAATCACACTTCTGTAATATTTAAATCGTCAAATAAGTCTAAAAGCAAATTATTAGCAAATGAATATATTGACTATACTCACATAGTTGATTCGCTTTTGAAATTAAATATTGAAATAAAAAAAATATTTACACCTGAGCATGGATATAAGGGTGAAAAGCCAAATGGAGCCAATATTTCAGATGATGTTGATAAAAAAACAGGTTTAGAAATAATTTCTTTACATGGAAAAAAAAGAAAATATGGCGAATTATCAAATAAAGATTTAGAAGAGATTGAGATAATGATTTTTGATATTCAAGATGTAGGTGTTAGATTCTACACGCACATATCTACCTTGCATTACGTCATGAAAGCGTGTGCTCAAAACAATATCCCTTTACTAGTTTTAGATCGTCCTAATCCAAATATTCATTATGTAGATGGACCGGTTTTAGAATCAGAAAATAAAAGTTTTGTTGGTATGCACAATGTACCTATAGTATATGGTATGACAATTGGTGAATATGCAAATATGATTAATGGAGAAAATTGGTTAGGAAATGATTTAAATTGTGAATTAAAAATAATTAAAATAAAAAACTATGATAGAAAATCTAATTATAGTTTGCCTATAAAACCATCACCAAATCTACCAAATGACAAATCAATAAATTTATATCCTAGTTTATGTTTATTTGAGGGTACAAACGTCAGTGTTGGAAGAGGAACTAATGAACAATTTACCATATATGGCAGTCCTTTTTTAGATGCCAAAATATACAAATATAGATTTAAACCAAAACCTAATTCTGGGTCAAGTAGTCCAAAAAACAATGGTTTAGTTTGTTTTGGAGAACAACTAAAATCTATAAAAGATTTGAATAGAATAGAGCTTAAATACTTAATTAATAGTTATAATAACAGTTCAAATAAAGATGATTTTTTTAATTCTTTTTTTGTAAAGCTATCGGGCACTAAAAAATTAAAAGAACAAATCATCAATAATTGGTCAGAAAATGAAATAAGATCTTCCTGGAAATATGAATTAAATGATTTTAAAAAAATAAGAAAAAAATACTTACTATATTAAGTTCTCTTTAGTGCAATCTTAAGCTTCTCAACAATATTAAAAGCAGCAGGACAAATTTCAATATTCTTCATAGTAATTTGAGAAATTTTATGAAAATCTTTTCTGTTAGTATGGGGATATTCGCGACATGCTTTAGGTCTATATTCATAAATATAACATGAGTTATCATCATTTAAAAAAACACAAGGGGATTTTTTAAGTACATAATCATTGTCAGAATCAATTATTAAATATCTTGAAATAAATTCATCAACTTTAAGTCGTAAATGCTTAGAAATACTTATAATATCTTTAGATGTAAAAATTGGACTTGTTGTTTTACAACAATTTGCACATTCTAAACAATTAGTTTTTGAGAATTCTTCATTATGAAGATCACTCATTAAATAATCAAATTGTTTGGGTTGTTTTTTCTTTAATTTATTAAAGAAAGAGTTGTTTTCTTTAAAATTAACTTTAGATAACTTTGAAATATTATCGATTTTATCTTTCATAATTTTATTAGGATTTAAACACCTCTTTGCTAAAATAATACAATTAAGTATTATATTTATATTATGGGTTCAAGCATATTAAGCATAGAAGAAGTTTCAATATTTCAACAAGATGAAACAATTTTTGAAAATATTAATATCAACATTAATAAAGGTGATTTTATATATCTAATTGGAAAAACTGGATCAGGGAAAAGTAGTTTAATAAAGACTATTTATGCAGATTTAGAATTACAAAAAGGAGAAATTTCTGTAGGTGGCTTTACACTTAAAAATTTAAAAGAAAATAAAATACCTTTTTTGAGAAGAAAACTTGGAATAGTCTTTCAAGATTTCAATCTTTTACAAGACAGGTCAGTTTTTGACAATTTAAAATTTGTTCTTCAAGCTACCGAGTGGAAAAACAAAAGAAAAATTGAAGATAGAATTTATGAAGTTTTAGAAATTATTAATATTAAAGATTTGACTCACAAGTTTCCACATCAATTATCAGGAGGTCAAAAACAAAAAGTTGCAATATCTAGAGCACTATTAAATAATCCTGATTTAATTATAGCAGATGAACCAACAGGAAATTTAGATCCTAAAACAAGTCTAGAAATCATGCAACTTCTGTTAGATTTAAATAAAAAAGGAAATACTATTCTCATGGCAACACATGATTTTATATTAATTAAACAGTTTCCACATAAAACACTACTTTGCAACAATAAATCTATACGTAGCATTGATGTAACTGGGATGAGTATTGAAAATATTTACGAATGATTTCAATTTTAATTCCTTGCTATAACTATAATGCATATGATCTAGTATCTAGACTAGAAAAAGAGTGTTTAACACTAGGAATTGTTTTCGAAATTATAAGTATAGATGATGCTTCATTTTCTACTTTAAATGAAGTAAATCAAAAGATTAACATGCTTACAAATTGTAAATTTTTTGAAAGTAAAAAAAATATTGGACGAGTAGCAAATCGTCAATTACTTTCTCAAAAAGCACAATACAAATGGCTTCTCTATATTGATGTTGACGTTAAACCACTGAATGATAATTTTATAAAAGTTTATGTAAATGAAATTAAAAAAGGATTTGAAGTTGTTTTTGGTGGCTTTAATTATAAAAACATTGAATCAAACAACCTAAGATATCTGTTTGGAAAGTCCAGAGAAGATGTTCAAAGTGTTATCAGAAATAAAAATCCATACAAATACATTATTTCTTCAAACTTTTTAGTTAAAAAAGTAATTTTTGACAAAATCAATAAAAACATAAATATAAATGGTTACGGAATGGATTATTTTTTTGGGGCATTATTAAAAGAAAACTTGGTTTCAATAAATCATATTGATAACGAAGTAACCCATTACGGGCTAGATGATAATTCAAAATTTTTAGCAAAGACTAAAGAGGCTTTAGAAAATTTACACTATCTAAATACTAATAAATTGATAAATAAAAATGATATAACTATCTTAAAATATTATAGATTATTTAACTTTTTTGGACTTAAAAAAATAATTTCAAAGCTAATTAACATCTATTCAAAATCTATTGAATCAAACTTAAAAGGATCAAATCCTAGTTTATTTGTTTTTGACCTATATAGATTATCGTATTTGTGCTCTTTAAAATAATTAGCTCATTTCTTTAAAATCTTGGTAATTTCTTATGTAATCATTTTCATCATAGTCTTCAGATGCCAAAACTAAACAAACTGAATTTTTAGAAAAATTATTCATTTCTCTCCAAATACCATTTGGAATATAGAGGCCAATGTTAGGACTGTCTAACAATATTTTCTTTGTATTGGAACCGTCATCTAGCAACAACTCAAAACTTCCGTTGAGGGCTATTAAGACTTGAAATAAATCTTTATGCGCATGTCCTCCACGCTCTCCATTAAATGGAACATCATATAAATAGTAAACTCTTTTAATAGAAAAAGGAATAATTTCTTTTTCAACAAAGGACAAAGAACCCATACCTTCAGGAGATATTATTTTAGGAATATTGAATTTGTAAACATTTTCTAAACTATTTTTTTTCATTATTTACCTTTATATATTTTATTATTCCCTTAACTCCAACAAAATACTTATTAAAAATTTGACCTAAACTAATATATTTAAATTTAAACATTAAATATAAATAGTGGATTAATTTAATAAAAGAAAGAATATTATAATATTTATAAAACAAAGCACCTTTAGCAAATAATATTCTATCGCTAGCAACGTCTTTTCCTGAGCTATTAATTGGGTGTGATAAAATTACCTCATTGTGAAAAACAATATTTAGGTTCAATTTTAATGCATTCCTAAGAAAAACATATTCATCTGCTGTTTGAAATATTGATCCTAATCCAAAGTTTTCATCAAATAAAACTTTATTAGAAATAATAGAATCTCTTCTAAAAGCGATAACTACAGAATTAACAAAACTTAAAGATTTTTTGTTATGCTTTTTTATGATTGGATAATCTTTAAAAGAATTACCTTTTAAATCATTCATCTTAAATGTAATTATATCTGCACTTGGATTAAGATTAAAAGCATTTAAGATTATAGAATCATAATCATTTTCATAAACAATATCATCATCAGCTAATAAACATATCTCAGATTTAGCTTTTTCAATTGCCAAATTTCTACTTTTTGATAAACCGGTTTCACTTACATTGACTAAATTAATATTATCAGAATGTGGGCAAGAAAAGTTTATATTCTGCGTTTGATTAATAATTAATATAGAGTTAGTATGAGTATCATTATTAATAAAAATACTATTTAAAAAATCAAGATTATCTCTGTCTTTTGTTGAGATTAAGATTTCTAAACTGATATTTTTGTTGTTTACATTACTCATTAAAATTATATTTGAAACAAATGTAGATAAATTAATGAAAATTCTTTTAATAGGTGAATATAGTGGACTTCATAATTCTCTAAAAGATGGTCTACAATTAAACGGTCATTCAGTTACTTTATTGGGTACTGGAGATGGATTTAAAAATTACCCGGTGGACATAGAAGTTAAATCAACAATTTTTGAGATACCATTTTTGAAATTTCTCGCAAAGATAGTTGACAAGTTACTTAAGGTCAGTCTTAATGACTTTGAATTAGGATTTAAAGCTTACTTAAAAATAAAAACTTTAAAAGACTTTGACATTGTTCAATTAATAAACGAAAATTCATTTAAAACTACTCCTTGGTTAGAGACAATTTTACTTAAAAAAATATTAAAAAATAATAAAAACCTATTTCTTTTATCATGTGGAGTTGATTATATAAGTGTTAAGTATGCATTAGAAAATAAATTTAAATATTCGATACTTACCCCTTATTTAAATGATAAATTATTATTAAAAAAATATCGTCACATATTAAAATACAATTCATCAGAGTTTGAAAAACTTCATAGATATATTTACAATAATATTAAAGGCGTTATTAGCTCTGATTTAGACTACCATATTCCATTAATTGGAAAAAAAAAGTACTTAGGAATGGTTCCAAATCCACTTAACTTAAAAAAATTAAGTTATGATTTCGTAGAAATAGAAGATAAAGTAATAATATTTCATGGAATTAATTCGAAGAACTCAATTAAAAAAGGCAACGATTATTTCATTAGAGCAATGAAAATAATTAATAAAAAATACAAAGAAAGGGTTGAATATATTGAAGTTCAAGACTTAAAATATAGAGACTATATAAAATCTTATTGTAATTGCCATATTTTTTTAGATCAAGTATATGCCTATGATCAAGGTTACAATGCCTTAGAAGCAATGGCTAAAGGTAAGGTAGTATTTACAGGTGCAGAAAAAGAGTGGCTAGAGCATTACGGTGGAAGTGAAGATAGCATAGCTATTAATGCATTACCAGAAGTTAATTATTTAGTAGAAAAATTAAGTATCTTAATTGAAAATCCAGAAAAAATTAGAGATATAAGTATAAATGCTAGAAAATTCATAGAAGATCATCATAGTTACGATGATGTCGCTAACATTTATGAGAGTAAATGGTTAAAAGCTATTAATTATGAAAAATAAGTTTCTACCGAATTTATTTATTCCTGGCGCTGCCAAGTCAGGTACTACTACTTTGCACGAACTTTTAAATTTACACCCAGAAATTTCAATGTCTAAAGTTAAAGAACCGGTATTTTGGAATAATAAAAAATTTGAAAAATATATAGAACAAGATTGGTTAAATTATAAAAAACTATTTGTTGAAAAATCTAAAATTTATGGCGAATCAACTACTTCGTATATGTATTATAATTCCTTCATAGAAAACATTAATAAAAATTATAAAAAATCTCCAAAATTTATTTTTATTTTAAGAAATCCAATTGATAGATATAATTCTCACTTTTGGTGGATGAAAGGTTTAGGCTTAGAAAAAAACAAAATAAAAAATGTACTAAATATAGAAAGCCAGATCAATTTTGAAGAATATGATTATTATCCGAAAAATTATTTTCAATTTGGTTTATATTCTAAATGGATTCAACGCTTTATTGATAATTTTGGACTAGAAAACATTAAAGTAATTACTCTTGAAAAGCTGATATCAAATCGACTTGATACAATTAATTCATGTTTTGATTTTTTAGGATTAAAAAAACTTGAATCAATTCCAGAAAAAAATTTCAATAAAACAACAAGAATAAAGTATTCATTTTTATATCATTTTATAAGAAAATCTTCAATTGGAAAAATGAACTACACAAAAATTGGTAAAATATTTTTATCAAATAAATCAATTGATAGAATAAAGAATAAATTGAAAGATATAATAACAAATTGGAAAACAGAAGAATTCGAATACGAACCTTTACAATCAGAACATAGACACTACTTAAAAGATGCTGGGTATTACAGTGACGTAGAAAAGTTAAAAGAAATTTTTGATTACTCATTTAATGAATGGAAAGACTTTAATTAATTGTAAATGAATTTTATAAAAACATCTATATATTCAGCCGCTAGCACCACAATAAGCTTATTGGTTAAATTAATTACTAATAAAGTAATAGCCGTTTACCTTGGAACGAATGGTATGTTTTTAATTGGTCAACTAAAAGACTTTTTAAAAATCGGTAATACACTTGGAACTATGGGTATTGAAACTGGAACTGTAAAATACACATCTGAATTAAATAAAAACAAAACTAAATTCAAAGAACTCCTTTCTACAAGTTTTAAAATTCACTTTTACAGTTCGTTAATTGTAGTATTATTGATACTCATTTTCTATAATTATGTAACTTCTGGTTTTTCTGATGAAATGAGTCTCATCAAGAATAATAATTATAAATATATTTTATCTATATCTATTATATCATTTTCTATACAAACATTTATAATGTCAGTACTAAATGGTCTAAAAAAGATTAAAATATTTGTGTTAATTAATATCGTAGCAACCTTAATTTCAGCTATTATTTTAATTTATTTGGTAGTCAATTATTCAATAATTGGAGCTTTTTATGCCTTAATATTAAGTCCAATTTTAACATTAATTACAGCCTTATTAATTTGTCTTATTTTAAAACCTTTTAATTTAAACTTTTTTAATTACTTATTTAAAGTTGAATACTTAAAAAATTTATCCAACTTTTCATTAATGGCAATTGCCGCACCGATATGCCTTATAAGTGCAACATTTATAGTTAGGTATTATATCTATAATGAATTTGACTCGAATCATGCTGGATCATGGGAAGCTATGTGGAGAATATCAGCAATTTATTTATTATTCCTTACGACAACATTTAAATTTTATCTAGTTCCGACATTTACAAATTTAAATAACGATCAATTGAAAAAAGAGGTTTTTAAAATATGGAAAACAATATTACCTGTTATTTTTTTAATTACAATAGTAGTTTACTTATCAAAAGATATGATTATTAATATCTTATTCACAAGTGAGTTTAACTTAATTAATAGCTTAATATTATTTCATTTATTAGGGGATATTATCAAAATTAATTGTTGGGTTTTAGGAAACATATTGGTTGCTAAAGCTAAAACGAATCAATTTATTTTATTTCAAGTAGAATGGTGTATACTGTTTGTGATTTTATCAATAATTTTAGCTAATACATATGGCTTTATAGGCCTTTCAATAGCATATTTTATCACCTACTTAATTCACTTTTTATTATTAAATATTTATTTTAGAAAACTTTTATGGAAAGTTATTAAATAAATAAATTATCTAAATTAATAAAGTTTAGAGTTTCAATTTTATAAAAATCTTGAGAAACAGATTTTGCCCCAAAACCTTCCTTCCAATACATTAAGCCTTTATTTAATTTTTCTCCATTTTCTTCATTTGAGTTACCAAAATCAAAAAAAGATTTATTACTAAAGGTATTTTTGATTAAATGGTTAAATAAAAAATCTAAACTACCAAGTTTATTCTTTGTGCTATTTGATGATATATACTGGACGTGTGCAGTAGTTTTTGTTTCAAAGATTGTTGCGCCAGCTATTAAGTCTTTATCGTGATATACATTAAATTGTCTAATATTATTTTTGAATTTATTTTTTAATAGAGATATTTCTTCAATTGAGTGTACAGGAACAACATTATGTTTTCGTTTTAGGTTTGGAATCAATAATAAATTCCAAAAATCATCAAACTCATTTACTTCTTTGATGATTAAGTTGTTTTTTACTCCCCTACTCAATCCACTATTTCTATCCTTAGACAGGGACATTGTATTTTGTTTTACTACAGATAATAACTCAGTTTTAATAAGTTTTGCATTTAACTTGAATAAAATATGCTTGGATTCATCAGCTGGTGAGAGATGATATATATTTGGAATACATTTATAGTTTAATGTACTAATATTATTTTTACTAAGCATTTCAAGCGTAAGCTTAAAAACCTCAACTACATCTTTATATTTTGATTGATCATCAAAAATAAAACCTCCATAGCTTAAACCACTGTGTGAAAATAATTGGTCATTTATTAAATTAGCAGGAAGTAGTGCTATAATTTTTTCATCCTTATAAATTAACAATGAATAATCAGAGAATTTTTCACTGTGATAATCCATAAAATCTCTATTAAATAAAAATGTTCCATTTCTGGAGTTTGAAACAAAATTATTCCAATCTGGCTTATTATTTTTATTGTATTTTTTTAAAGAGTAAATAGTACTATTTTTTATTTGACATGAAAATACTATTTATTTTTTAAATCAACTTATTTCTCTTTCTCTCGACTTCTTTTAATAAAACTTTTCTTAATCTTAGATTTAGAGGTGTTACTTCCACATATTCATCTTTTTGAATATATTCTAAAGCCTCTTCTAGTGAAAATTTAATTGCTGGAACAATTTTTGCCTTATCATCAGCTCCTGAAGATCTAACATTACTTAATTTTTTTGTTTTAGTTATATTAATAACCATATCATCACCTCTAGAGTTTTCACCAATAACCTGACCTTCATAAATTTCTTCACCTGGGTTAACAAAAAATTTACCTCTATCTTGTAGTTTATCAATTGAATAAGGGATTGCTTTTCCTTTTTCCATGGAAACAAGAGAACCATTTTGTCTTTCTGGAATACCACCTTTTACTGGCTTGTATTCTTTAAATCTATGGGTCATTATTGCTTCACCTGCAGTTGCGGTTAGTAACTGATTTCTTAAACCAATTATTCCTCTTGATGGAATTAAAAACTCACAAACCATTCTTTCTCCTTTAGAAACCATACTTAACATTTCTCCTTTTCTAATAGAAACCATTTCAACAGCTTTACCTGAAACGTTTTCTGGTAAATCAATTGTCATTTCTTCAAATGGTTCACATTTTTGACCATCAATCTCTTTAATTATTACTTGCGGTTGTCCAATTTGTAATTCATAACCCTCTCTTCGCATAGTTTCGATCAAAACTGATAAGTGTAATACACCTCTTCCAAAAACTAAAAACTTATCAGCACTTTCTGTTTCATTAAGTCGAAGTGCTAGATTTTTTTCGAGTTCTTTATTTAATCTATCTTTAATATGTCTAGAAGTAACATATTTTCCGTCATTTCCGAAAAAGGGAGAATCATTAATTGTAAATAACATACTCATTGTAGGCTCATCAATAGTAATAGTCTTTAATGATTCAGGATTTTCAAAATCAGCTATAGTATCACCAATTTCAAAATTATCTAATCCAACTATTGCGCAAATATCTCCGGGTTGAACATCATCTACCTTAATTCTACCTAAACCTTCAAATGTATGTAATTCTTTAATTTTAGATTTGACTATGGACTTATCTCTTTTAACTAAAGAAACATTCATACCTGTTATTAACTTTCCTCTTTGTAGTCTTCCAATTGCTATTCTACCTGTAAATGAAGAGTAGTCTAATGAGGTAATTAACATTTGCAAACTACCTTCATTAATAGTTGGTGAAGGGATATGTTCAATAACCATGTTTAGTAATGGTTCAATATTTTCTGTAATATCTTTCCAGTCATCACTCATCCAATTTTCTTTAGCCGAGCCATAAACAGTGGGGAAATCTAATTGCCATTCTTCAGCTCCTAACTCAAACATTAAATCAAAGACTGATTCATGAACTTCTTCAGGAGTGCAATTTTCTTTATCAACTTTATTAATAACTAAACAAGGCTTTAATCCCAGATCTAAAGCTTTTTGTAATACAAATCTGGTTTGGGGCATTGGACCTTCAAAAGCATCTACTAAAAGTAAAACACCATCAGCCATGTTTAAAACTCTTTCAACTTCTCCTCCAAAATCTGCGTGACCAGGTGTGTCAATTATATTAATTTTAGTATCCTTATATATAACGGAAACATTTTTTGAAGTGATTGTAATCCCTCTTTCTCTTTCTAAGTCATTGTTATCTAAAATCAAATCGCCCTTATTCTCATTCTCTCTAAACAACTGACAGTGAAACATGATTTTATCAACTAAAGTTGTTTTCCCGTGATCTACGTGAGCTATAATTGCAATATTTTTTGTTTTAGTCATGACTAAATTTTAAAATTTGTGCAAATGTAAGCTATATTATTATCATTAGAAGAATAAAGTTATTTTTATACAGATATTAAAAAAGCAGTAACTTTACCAAAATTATTTTTTACAAACAGTTATGAATATTCCAAAACTTAAACATCTAAATTCAAATAATTTTATTTTAATTGCTGGTCCATGTGCTATAGAAGGGGAAGAAATGGCCTTTAAAATTGCTGAAAAGATTTTGAATATATCAAATAAGTATAAAATTCCTTTTATCTTCAAAGGAAGTTTCAAAAAAGCAAACAGAAGTAGAATTGATAGTTTTACAGGAATCGGAGATATTAAAGCTTTAGAAATTTTAAGTAAAGTTTCTTCAACCTTTGATGTACCAACTGTTACTGATATTCATGAGGTCAAAGATGCTAATTTAGCTGCTAAATATGTAGATATTTTACAAATTCCTGCTTTTTTAGTAAGACAAACGGATTTAGTTGTAGCAGCTGCAAAAACAGGAAAAATAGTAAACCTTAAGAAAGGACAATTTATGAGTCCTGAAAGTATGAAACATGCTGTTCAAAAAGTAAAAGATTCAAACAATTCAAATGTACTTATTACAGATCGTGGTACTATGTTTGGCTATCAAGATATGATAGTAGATTTTAGAGGGATACCAATAATGAAGTCAATTGCTCCTACCATACTAGATGTAACACATTCACTACAAAAGCCAAATCAAACAAGTGGAGTAACTGGTGGTATTCCTGAAATGATTGAAACTATAGCAAGAGCTGGAGTTGTTAATAATATTGATGGTTTGTTTATTGAAACACATTTTGATCCGAAAAATGCAAAAAGTGATGGTGCAAACATGTTAGATTTAAATCAATTAGAAAATTTGGTTTCTAATTTGGTAGAAATCAGAAAAACAATTAATAAATTTTAATTTTTTTTTTATAAGTTTCTAAAATTTATTTAACAATCCCATACTTATCTATCAAATAAATTAAAGATGTCATGGTTGCTGCGCCTAATTCAAGCTCTCTTTTATTAACTGCATCAAAAGTGTCATTTGGAGCATGATGATAATCAAAATATCTTTGAGAATCAGGCTTTAAGCCAGACAACACATTCGTTTCGTTTTTCAATGGACCGATATCAGCACCACTACCTCCTAATTCGAAGAAATGTATTAGGTATGGTTTAAATAAACTCTTCCAAGATAAAATTTGTTCAAAATTTGATTGATCACAATCAAAGTAAAAACCTCTTGGAGTAAAACCTCCAGCATCGCTTTCTAAAGCAAAAATGTGATTTTCATTTTTTTGAGCTGCAATTTCAGCGTATTTATTTCCTCCTCTTAATCCGTTTTCTTCGTTCATAAATAATACAACTCTAATTGATCTTTTAGGTTTTATTCCTGATAATTTTAATAGTCTAAGTACCTCCATAGATTGAGTACATCCTGCGCCATCATCATGAGCTCCATCACCAAGATCCCATGAATCTAAATGACCACCTACAACAATATATTCATCAGGATATTCACTTCCGGTAATTTCACCAATTACATTATGAGATAAAACGTCATCTAATTGCTTAGAATTTTGTTTAAAATAAAACTGGATATTATTATCTAACTTAACCATTCCACTTAACAAATCTGCATGCTTTGTACTTATTGCAGCTGATGGTATTCTATCATCTGGTGGTATATCCCCATAGGTCATAGAACCTGTGTGAGGTAAATCATCAATTCTTAAATTCATAGACCGAACTATTACTCCTATTGCTCCAAACTTACTAGCTTCCATTGCACCTGAATACCTTTGATTAACACAACCACCATAAGACTCAAAAGTATTAATAAGAGAAGCATCCATTGGCCTATTAAAAAAAACAATTTTACCTTCAATTTTATCTTTACCCAATTTTTCTAATTCGTCAACTACAGAAACTTCAATTATTTTAGCTTTCAGCCCTGTTGAAGGGGTTGAAATTGAACCTCCTAAAGCGCAAATATTTACCTTTATAGTACTTCCAGGACTAGTTTCAATATAAGCAAATTCAGGAACACCTCTAACCCATTTTGGAACCATCACTGGCTGTAACCAAACTTTATCTAAACCTAAAGTTTCTAATTCTTCTTTTGTCCAAGCTACTGCTTTCTCAGCACCAAGAGAACCTGAAAGTCTACTACCTATATTATTAGAAAGGTAATCTAACCATTTGTAGCTTTGTCCATTAGTAAGTGAATTAGTATAAATATCTGAAATGACTTTTTCATCAGTTTGAGATAAAACAAAAAAGGGTAAGATAATTAAAGTAAATAAAATAGAATTTTTCATAAGACCCAATAATTATTTATTTGAATATTCTTTAATATTATTTTCAGTAATTTCTGTTTCATCCCCCAGAATTATTAGTCTCTCAACAACATTTCTAAGACCTCTTATATTTCCAGACCAATCATAGGATTTTAATAAGCTAATAGCATCTTTTGTAAATGGCTTATTAGTAATACCTTGAGATTTAGATATTTTATCAGAAAAATAGTCAACCAATAATGGAATATCTTCAGCCCTACTATTCAAAGAAGGAACTTTAATTAAAATTACAGCTAAACGATGAAATAAATCTTCTCTAAAGTTTCCTTTTGTTATTTCATCTTTTAAATTTTTATTTGTTGCTGCAACAACTCGTACGTTAATCTTAATATCTTTTTGAGCACCTACCTTTTGAATAGAATTAGATTCAAGCGCTCTTAAAACTTTGGCTTGAGCTGATAAACTCATATCTCCTATTTCATCTAAAAAGATTGTTCCATTATTAGCAGCTTCAAACTTTCCTGTTTTATCTTTATTTGCACCTGTAAAAGATCCCTTTTGGTGTCCAAACAACTCACTTTCTATTAATTCATTTGGAATTGCTGCACAATTAACTTCGATTAATGGAGAAGAAAATCTTTTACTTTTTTGATGAATCCAATGAGCTACTAACTCTTTTCCAGAGCCATTTGGACCTGTGATTAATACTCTGGCATCAGTTGGAGCTACTTTATCAATAAGGTTTTTGACTTCTTTAATTCCCTCACTTTCACCAATCATCTCATACGAAGTATTGATTTGCTTTCTTAATCTTATATTCTCGATTATTAATTTTTTATTATCAAGTGCATTTCTAACAGCAGTCAATAATCTATTTAAATCTGGTGGTTTAGAAATATAATCAAATGCCCCTAGTCTCATCGTTTCTACCGCCGTATCTAAATCTCCATGACCAGAAATCATTATAATTGGTGTTTCAGGTTTAATCCTTTTTGCATATTCTAGAACCTCTATACCATCTTTCTTAGGCATTTTGATATCACAAAGAATTAAATCAATTTCATTATTTTTAATATGATCAATCGCTTCGAGACCATCAGGGGCTTCTGAAATAATAAAGTCACTATTTTCTTCGGTTAGAATTTTAATCAAAACTCTACGAATTGCTATTTCATCTTCAACTATTAATATTTTAGACATGAATTAATATTTTAACCATTTATAAAGATCTTTATAGCTAGGCTTTTGACCATACATTAAAATTCCAACACGATATATTTTTGCTGCAAACCAAACAATAGCAAAAAATGTAGCTACTAATATAGAAAGTGAAATGAGTTGCTCATAAATTGGAACTCCGTATGGAATTCGCATCATCATGACTATTGGTGAAGTAAACGGTATGTGTGAAAAAATTGTTGGAATAGTTCCACTTGGATCTTCAGAAACAGTCAATATACCTACATAAAGTCCAATTATTAGTGGCATACTAAGAGGAAGCATAAATTGATTTGCATCTGTTTCACTATCCACAGCGGCTCCAACAGCTGCAAATAAAGATCCATAAAGAAATAAGCCTGAAATAAAGAAAAACACGAATGCAATCAAAATATTTAAAAGTGGTAGATTAAACAAAGCAGAAAAGAAAGTTTGAATTCCAGAGTTAACTTGGGCATCACTCACATCTAATGAATTAAATTCTGAAGTAGATACGCCAAAAATTGATGAAATTAAAGTTGAAATAACTAATGTTAAAGTAATCCAAATGAATATCTGAGTAAAAGCTACCAAAGATGTACCAATAATCTTTCCCATCATTAATTGCGTAGGTTTAACCGAAGAAATAATAATTTCAACAATTCTACTTGTTTTTTCTTCTAAAACACTTCGAAGGATCATACTACCATATATAAAAACGAACATATATAATAACATACCTATGATGAATCCAAAGGCCATTTTAAATATTCCATCAATTTTTGTTGATTCTTCACCCTCAAAACTTACTTGAACTAGATTAATATAAATTTTAGATTCTTTAATTGTCTCTAAATCTAATCCCGAGCTGGTATAATTTAAATCTGTTAAAATTTTCTCTAATTTAGTTTCAATAGCACCAATTAATGTTAGCGATGGAGAATCTTCAGAAATAAGTTTAATAGACTTAGAAAGTTCAACGTAATCAATATTTTTAATATCCCTAACGTAAGGGACAAATATTAATGCATCATCGTTTCTATCTAGTGAAATAAGTTTAGCTTCTTCCTCATCTAAGTCTTCTAAAAAAGAAAACTTAACCGTCTCGGAACTAGATAATGAATTTTCAAAAATGCCTGAATTATCTACAACAGTTATATTTTTAATACTATCGCTATTAATGTTAGTTAGAAACGAAATAAATAAACCTAAGCCAACAAATAAAAATGGAATTGATAAAGTAATTAATAAAAACTTCTTGTTTTTTACTTGAGTTAAGTATTCTCTTGCTATAATTAATCTAGTATGGTTCATTATTTTTGGTTATTTATAGTTTGAATAAAAATATCATTTGCACTAGGAACAACTTCCATAAAGTGATTTACTTCAGCATTAGAACTAAGAAAGTTCAGTAATTCATTGGAAGTTTGATTAGGTTCTAGAGTTATATTTAATTTTAATTCTTTTCCTAAAGATTTAAAACTTGCATCGACAGAGTTAAATTTAGCGTTTATTAACTGCTTTATGACTCTTTGCTCACTACAAACTAGTCCAACTTCAAATGTATTGGTTTTATATTGTCTTTTAATATCGTTAAGATTCCCATCTAGGACTTTATTGGACTTATGAATCAAAGCTATGTGATCACAAAGTTCTTCAACAGATTCCATTCTGTGGGTAGAAAAAATAACTGTAGATCCATCATCTCTTAATTTAAGAATTTCATCTTTAATTATATTTGCATTAATAGGATCAAAACCAGAAAAAGGTTCATCAAAAATCAATAAACTTGGTTTGTGAAGTACAGTTACAATAAATTGTACTTTTTGAGCCATTCCTTTAGAAAGTTCAACAATCTTTTTGTCCCACCATTCACCAATTTGAAATTTGTCGAACCAGTATTTAAGTTGTTTTTTAGCATCTACTCTGCTCATTCCTTTTAATTGAGCTAAGTAAAGAGCCTGTTCACCTACTTTCATAGATTTATACAAACCACGTTCCTCGGGCAAATAACCAATGTTTCTTATATGTTTTTGGCTAAGATTCTCACCTTTAAAAATAACTTTTCCTGTATCTGGAATAGAAATCTGGTTAATTATTCTAATAAGTGTTGTTTTTCCAGCTCCATTAGGTCCAAGTAAACCAAAAATACTTCCTTTGGGAATATCAACAGAGACATTGTTTAATGCTTTGTAATCTCCAAAATGCTTTGAGACAGAGTCTATACTTAATAAATTATCCATAAAAATTTTTATAATTTAAGGATATAAATATAAGGTTCTAAAACTAACTATTCAATTCTTTTGAGATAAAAAGACTAAGAAAACATGTCTTTAACAGTATCAAAAAATGATTTATCGCTTTTTTCAGGTTTTGGATTAAAATGATCATCATCCTTCATGGATTCGAAGAAATTCTTTTGATTTTTATTTAATGTTTTTGGTGTCCATACATTAACATGTACAAGTAAATCACCAGATCCATAGCCATTTATACTAGGAATCCCTTTATTTCGCAATCTTAAAATTTTTCCAGACTGAAGACCGGGTTCAATTTTAATTCTAACCTTTCCGCCAACCGTTTGAATTTCTTTAGAACCACCCAGAACTGCATCAGGCATACTAACATATAAATCATAATGAAGGTTATCTCCTTCTCTTTGTAATTTGTCATGTGGAAGTTCTTCAATAACAACCAATAAATCACCACAAATACCATCTCCTGGCGCATCATTCCCTTTAGAAGAAACTTTTAATTGCATCCCATCGACTACTCCAGCTGGAATTGGAATTTTAACTGTTTCCTCTTTTAAAATTAATCCTTGACTATCTGAACCCTTTGGTCTGTTAGTTAATATTTTACCAGAACCACCACATGCATTACAAGGAGCTGAAGTTTGCATTCTTCCTAAAATAGTGTTTGCAATTCTAGTTACTTGACCTGTTCCATTACAAGTAGTACATGTACTAAAAGTACTACCAGGTGCTTTAACTTTTCTTTTTACCTTTATTTTTTTCTCAACTCCATTTGCAATTTCCTCTAAACTAAGACTAACTCGAACTCGTAAATTACTTCCTTTAACTACCCTTTGTCTAGAGCCTCCTCCGAAACCTCCAAAACCTCCACCAAAAATATCTCCAAATTGGCTAAATATATCATCCATGTTCATTCCACCACCACCAAAACCGGCTCCACCATTTTGAAATGCTTGATGACCAAACTGATCATATTTAGCTTTCTTTTCAGAGTTACTTAAAACTTCATAAGCTTCGGCGGCTTTTTTAAATTTTTCTTCAGCGGCTTTGTTATCTGGGTTTTTATCAGGATGGTATTTAATCGCCATCTTTCTGTAAGCCTTTTTTATTTCGGCGCTAGTTGCGCTTTTAGTTAAACCTAACGTTTCGTAGTAATCTTCTTTCATATTATTTTCCTATTACGACTTTTGGGTATCTAATTACTTTATCACCCAATTTATAACCCTTTTCAATCACGTCAATAATTTTACCTTTTAAATCTTCACTTGGAGCAGGTATTTGTGTAACAGCTTCATGATCATCAGCATCAAACGAATCCCCTTTTTTTACTTCTACAATTTTCAATCCTTTTGATTTTAGAGTATCAAATAATTTATTTTGGATTAAAGAAACACCCTTGTAGATTTCATCATCACTATTTTTAATTATTTCTTGATTAGCTCTATCAAAATCATCTAAAACAGGGAGTAATGAAGTCATCAACTCTTGACTCGCTGTTGAAAACAATTCAATTCTTTCTCTGGTGGTTCTTTTTTTATAATTTTCGAATTCAGCAAAAAGTCTTAAAAATTTCTCTTTTTCTTTCTGAACATCACCCACCTCATTTTTTACAACCTCAACATCTAAATCTTTTTCTTTAGATTTAGATTTTTTATTTTCTTTTTTGACTTTCGTATTTTTTTTACTCATATTAATTAATTAACATTTATTATATGATATAACAAAAGTACTGCCATAAATTAAATAATGTCAAAATGTCACCAATTATTTTAATAAATCTGCTATAGCATGATCGAAATTATCAAACTTAAAATTAAATTTAGTTTGACTTAATCTATTGCAAGTTATATTTTGACTTTCAAAAATTATTATATGCATTTCTCCTAGAATTAAACTCATCAACCATTTAGGTAGATTAGGAAATATCAATGGTCTATTTAAAAATTTAGAAAGCTTTATCGTAAACTCCTTATTAGTAATTGGATTGGGGGAAGTTCCATTAAAAATTCCGACTAAATTATTTTTTAAAATATGACAGAAAATATTAGAAATATCTTGAATATGAATCCATGACTGCCACTGCATACCACTGCCAAAAAATGAACCAACACCAAATTTAATAGGAAACAAAGATTTAGACAATATTCCACCATCCTTTGATAATACAAGTCCAATTCTAACAATAGCTATTTCGATTTTCAAATCATTAAAAGAATTAACCGCTAACTCCCATTCACTAACAACCTTTCCTAGAAAGCTGGAACTAATTAAATTATCGTTTTCAGTATATGCTCTATCAAATGAGCTAGGATAAATACCAATTGCACTTGCTGAAATAATTTTTTTAATATTTAAATTGTTTTTTAAAATTGAGTCTTTTAATAAATTTAAAGATTGAGTTCTACTTTTAAGAATTTGCAACTTATTTGATCTGCTCCATCGTTTGGCAATATTAGAGCCTGCTAGATTTATTATTGTATCTACATTTTTAAAACATTCTAAATCAATAATTTCTTTTTCAGGATTCCAGTAATAACCATTAATTTTATCTAAAGATTTAATCTGTGAATTTCTAGTTGTTAAATAGTTTACAGAATATCCTTTACTTAATAAATCACTGGTTAATTTCTTTCCAATTAAACCAGTTGCTCCTGTAATTAATATTTTCATTTAACTATACACTTTTTAATAAGGTAAAATTAAAAATTTCAATATTATAAATGTGTTTTTTTTAATATTAATATTATGTAAATTTGACATCTAAATAAATTTAAAAAATGAGTGATTCTATAGAAATTAATAAGATTAATAAATCTAGAATAGATGATGTCGATTTTACCACTCTGACTTTTGGCTCAGTTTTTACTGACCACATGCTTGAGTGTGATTTTATAGATGGAAAATGGCAAAAACCTATTATCAAGCCATATGGTCCTTTAACTATAGACCCTTCAGCAAGTGTTTTTCATTACGGGCAAGCAATTTTTGAAGGAATGAAAGCTTATAAAGATTCTAATGAAAAAATTTGGTTATTTAGACCTGAAGACAATTGGGACAGATTTAATAAATCTTCTAAAAGATTAGCGATTCCAGAAATTCCAAAAGATTATTTCGTTAACGGAATAAAAGAAATATTAAAATTAGATTCGGATTGGGTTAAAAACGATGAAGGTTCTGCACTATATATACGTCCATTTGTGATTGGTAATCAGCATGCTATTCAAGCAGCACCATCAAACGCATATAAATTTATGATTATTTGCTCACCGTCTGCCCCTTACTACCCTGGTGGGGTTAAAGTCCTTGTTGCAGATAAATTTAGTAGAGCTGCAAGCGGTGGAGTTGGATATGCCAAAGCTGCAGGAAATTATGCAGGTCAATTTTACCCAACTAATTTAGCTAAAGAAAAAGGGTTTGACCAAATTATCTGGACCGATGCTAATGAGCATAAATACTTAGAAGAGGCTGGAACAATGAACCTGTTTTTTAGAATAAATAATACACTTATAACTACCCCTACTAGTGATACTATTTTAGATGGTATTACAAGAAAAAGTATTATTCAACTATGTAAAGATTCAAATATTGATATTCGAGTTAGAAGAATTAGTATTCAAGAACTTAAAGACGCTGCTAAAAATAATTCTCTAAAAGAGATTTTTGGAACTGGTACTGCAGCAGTTATTAGCAAAGTAATTGGTTTTGAACATTTAGGTGAATATTTTAATCTGCCTGAAATTGAAAACAAATATGCAGATCAATTAAAAGAATCACTAATTTCAATTCAAACAAACAGATCTTCAGACAACCATAATTGGACTATTTGTATAGACGATTAGGAGTTTAATATTTTTGAAATGTTTGGTTTAAAATAATTTGGGCCCTTTAAAACCTTTCCATCTTCTCGATAGATTGGCTGACCATTTTCACCTAGCTTACTCATATTACTTCTTTGTATTTCATTAAATACATCCTCAATTTTATCTTGTAATCCATGTTCTATTATAGTACCACATAAAATATATAACATATCTCCTAGAGCATCAGCAACTTCAACAAGATCTCCATTGTTAGCAGCTTCTAGATATTCTAAATTTTCTTCCGCCATAAGGTTGAATCTTAAGTTGTTTTTCTCTTTGCCTAAATCAGCAATATTAGTATTACTGTATCCAATTTTAAAAGATTCATGAAACTTCTTAACTGCAGAGATTTTATTTTGCATTTTTTTTAGAATTTGTTAGTTAATTATTTTATAATTTTGTTTTTATAAATTTATGAATATGTTTAGCGATGGACAAATAACTTTTGGAATCATTTTTTTTATAGTATTCTCCATACTAGTTGGTTTTGCTTATGTAAAAGATTCACAATTGCACAATAAATATTATAAAGGAAGCTATAGGGTCTTAATTGCCTTCGTTAGCTTCATCGGAATGATTGCACTAATAAAATTTGCTTTTATGTAATTTTTTTAATTCTATTTTAGAAATCCGAAATTTTCAGAATAATATAACATTTGATCTTCAAAACTAGCATGGTGTTTAATTGAAATAGAAATTATTTCTTTTTCACTATTAAACTTTGGAACAAGAACAGGATTTACAAATCCCTGATATGGAGCACCAGTAAATTTTCTATTTCTTTTCAATACTTCTGAATGGATTTCTTGGTCTACTTTTACTCCATAGTCTTCAACTAAAGCCTCTGCTGCTGCAAAATCTCCTTCAGATTTAATTCTTTGTGTTTCTCTTAAAAGCTCACCAAATATATCTCTCAATTTATCATAATCATTGATATTAAAATAAGTTTTCCCATCTCTATTAATTTTTTCTATGACGTTGTCCTTTAATCCTCTTTCATATGCCCATGCACTAACCCATTGACGATTTCTCATATGAGATTCTTCAACATCATCTCCAAGATTTAATCTTATTAACTGCATCATTAGTCCATTTCTAATATATCCGTCAAAAGTAGCCATACCCATTTCTTTCCAGTCTTCTACAAGACCTAATTCTTGTAATTTTGGATTATACAAATAATATAAACCTATTAAGTCTGCTCTTCCCTCTTCCATTGTTGAAGCATATGTCTTTAAAGTTTCTTTTGTTTCTCCAACACCAGGGTTTAATTGACCTGATGCATGCCCAATTACTTCATGTAAAGCTGTATGAAGTTTATCAGCCTGCTTACCGAGCTTAACTTCCAGTTCATATTCTAAATCGTCATTAACAAACTCTTTTAATCTATCTGAGCTACCAGAATTATTATAGGCATTAATAATATTTCCTAAAGAAACTGATTTACTACCAACTGCAGCTCTTATCCAATTTGCATTTGGGAGGTTTACTCCAATAGGAGTGCTTGGTGAGGCATCTCCTGCTTCTCCTGCAACGTTTACAGTCTTATAAGAAACTCCAACTACATTCTTTTTTTTATGTGACTCTATTAGTGGAGAATTATCTTCAAACCATTGTGCGTTTTCTGATAATACAGCCATTTTTGCTGACATATCAAAATCTTTAATTTGAACTATGTTTTCATAAGAACCTCTATAGCCAAGGGGGTCATTATAGACTTCAATAAAGCTATTTATATAATCAATGTTACCTTCAGTAGCAGATGTCCAAGCTACATTATAATCATCCCAAGTCTGTAGGTCACCGGTTTTGTAATATGAAATTAATAAAGATAAAGCATCACCTTGAGGTTTATTTTCCGCAACTCCGTAAGCCAATTCTAACCATTTAATAATTTCATCAATTGCTTCCCCATATAATCCACCAGATTTATAAACCTGTTCGAGAATAACCCCATTTTCTTTTACGAGCCTGGAATTTAATCCATGAGATAGTGGCTTCAAAGGATCTGGTGATTTTACTTTAGAATAAAAATCATATACATCCTTAGAAGTAACATTAGGACCATAAAAATTTACCGCAGATAATAGCACATTATCAATTCCTTTAGCTAAGTTTACTTTTTTAGAATCTAAATCATTAAAAATAACATTTAGAGCATCATTACTAATAGTTGTGTTTGTAGATGATAAAATTTGAGTTAAGTAATCAAGTTCAAATTCTGGTTTAATTTTATCATTTGAATAATGATGATGTATACCATTACTAAACCAAAGTCTCTTTAGGTAAATCTCAAAAGACATCCAATCTTCCGATTTTTTATCACCTGTGTAATTAAAATATACATTTTGTAATGCCGTCCTTATTTCTAAATTGTGACGGTAATTTTGATCCCACATAATATCTCTTCCAGACAATCCTGCTTGAGTTAAATAATAAACTAATTTTTGTTCTTTTAGTGTTAGATTATTCCACCCAGGTATATCGTATCGTAATATTTCGATATCAGAAAATTCTTCTAATGAATATTCAAAATTTTCATCAAATGTGATCAAACGATCAACATTTTCATTACAATTAAAAAGAAAAAAACATATAATAAGATTACATAAGACTAGTTTAGTTTTCATCTGTATATTTTTGAAATTGATTACTAAAATATGGTTTTTAATTAATAGTAAATAATTAAACTTAAATTAATCTAATCATACTAAATTAATATATTTGGTATATCAATTAAATTTATTTTAACTTTTTAAAAATTAAACAATGAAACAGTTTAATAAAGTTTGGTTTTTATGGTTACTACTTGTCTGTGTTTGGAATTTTGGTTGGCCTGAAGTTAAACCAATATATGACGTTCTTATAGCTGTTTTATTATCTATTTTAATTTATCAGCTTAATAAAAAATAAAAAAAATTAATTTTTATTATAATCTTTCACTCCAGCTTTAATTTCTGATGCTATGTAGTTCTCACTTGGAACAATTGGGCAAGAAAACTTATAATTATATACACAATAGGGATTATATGCTTTGTTAAAGTCAATAGAAATTATTGAATCTTTAGTAACTTTCAGATCAATATATCGACCACCTGAATAGGTGGTAATTCCATTAGTATTATCATAAAAAGGAAGAAAAAGTTCATCAATAATGATTTGTTCATTGGTTAATTCTTTATCCTCATAAACATTAAGTTCAAAAGATGAGTCGTTAAGATTAAATTTAATTTTACCAAATTTATTATAAGTATGCATTCTATCTGTATTCGTTTTCATATCAAATATGCTATCTATTGTATAAGGGGTTAAAACAGCATTAACAACATAACTTGAGTCAAAATCAAAAAAATCTAACGAAACAAAATCTTGTCTATCATTTTTTGAAAGAGGTGATTTAGTAACATCTTTAAATGAGGAATTTAATTCTTTTTGAAATTCAGTCAAATTAGGAATATATCTTTTTTGTTCTTTACATGAACTCAAGACAGTAATTATAATTACTAATACAACTAGATTTTTCATGCCAACAATTTATAAATAATTATATTTATAAACATCAATTAATAATATTTATATGAAAAACTTAAAGTTATTACTAGTCTTTATACTATTAAGCAATGTTGTAAGCAGTCAAAATTATTTCCTGGAGAATTATAAACCATATAATAATTTAATTTTATCACCAGAAGAATTTTTGGGTTACGAAATAGGATTTCAACATACAAGACATGACCAGATTGTTAGTTACCTAACCTACTTGAGCACTGTTTCAAATAAAGCAGATTTAATTAACTATGGCAAAACGCATGAAGGAAGAAATCTTATTATTTTGACTGTCACATCTGAAAGTAATTTAAATAGATTAGATGACATCCAAAAAGAACATCTAAAAAATACAATTCCTGGAGCATCTGTTTCTTTAAATGATGATCTGCCAATTATTGTTAATCTTGGATATGGAGTACATGGAAATGAACCTTCCAGTTCAGAAGCTGCTTTACTAACCGCTTATACACTTGTAGCGTCAAAAAATAAAAAAATTGAAAAATTTAGACAACAATCTGTTGTTTTTATTGATCCAACAATTAATCCTGATGGACGTGATAGACATACTCAATGGGCGAATCAAAATAAATCGATTAATCTTGTAGCAGATCAATATGATTCTGAACATAATGAAGCATGGCCAAGAGGAAGAACAAATCATTATTGGTTTGATTTAAATAGAGACTGGTTATTAGCAGTTAACCCTGAAAGTCGTAATAAACTAAAATGGTTTCACACTTGGTATCCAAATGTTGTAACTGACTTTCACGAAATGGGAACTAATAGTAATTACTTTTTTGAGCCTATGAAAACAAATGCATCAGTTAACCCATTGATTCCTGAAGAAAACTACAATGTTCTTAGTCCAAAATTTGCTGAATATTATGTTAAAGCATTGGATAGTATTGGTTCATTTTATTATACTAAAGAATCATTTGATGAAACATACCCTGGATACGGATCTTCTTATCCTGATGTTCAAGGTGGATTGGCTATATTATTTGAACAAGCTAGTTCTAGAGGGCATTTACAAGAAACAAATTATGGTACAATATCCTTTGGGTTTACAATTAGAAATCAATATTTATCTAGCATTGCAACAGTAGAGGCTGCTGTAGATAATAAAAAAATGCTTAGAGATTATCAGAAAAGATTTTTTGATTCATCATTAAAAGAATTTAAAGATGAAAAAATAAAAGCTTACGAATTTGGTGATTTATATGATCAAAATAGAAATAAAGCTTTTATTGATAAATTATTAGTTCATAAAGTAAAGGTTTATAAGAATAAAGGAAAATATGTTGTTCCTGTCAATCAAACGCAATCAAGAATGGTTAAAAATTTCTTTGAAACCTATGATAAATATGTAGATAGTGTTTTTTATGATGCGTCAGCATGGAGTATGTCAAATTTCTATAATATGAAATCTAGAAAACTTAAAAACTTTACAGCTGAATCAGAGATTTTGTCAACTAATGACTTAGTGAAAAATATAAAAGTTAATAAATCTAATTACTCTTACATATTAGATTGGGACGATTATAATTCGGTAGCTGCATTAAATTATTTACAAAAAAATAATTTAATTACATATTCTGCTTTTAAGCCATTTTCAGTAAAAGTTAATGAAACAAGTGGTATAAAAAATTTCAATTATGGATCAATTTTAATTCCCGTAAGTAAACAAAAAATATCCTCTGAAAAGTTATATGAAATAATTAAAACTGCCCAAGAAAAATTTAATGTACCAATATATAACTCTAAGTCTGGTTTTAGTATTAAAGGAATTGATTTAGGTAGTAATAATTTCAGAATCAATAAACCTGTAAAGGTTGCATTACTAATTGGAGAAGGTGTAAATTCATACGAAGCAGGAGAAGTTTGGCATCTCATGGATACAAGAGTTGGAATGCCTATTTCAAAAATAAGGTTAAGCCAATTTAGCAGAGTTTCGTTAGATAAGTATACTACATTAATAATGGTTTCTGGATCATACAATCAATTAGCCAAAATTGACATTGAGAAAATTAATGACTGGGTTAAAAAAGGCAATACACTTATAACGATTGCTAAAGGATCTAGCTGGGTTATAGAAAAAGAATTAGTCAAGGAAACATTACTAGAACCAAGTAATGATTCAATTTTTTCAAGAAAAAACTATGTAAGTGCAGCAGAAAACATTGGAAGAGAAAGAATTGGTGGCGCTATTTTAAACGTTGATCTGGATTTAACCCACCCATTAGCATTTGGCTATAGAGATTCTTCAATTCCAGTTTACAAAAACAACAATGTATTTATTAATAAAACTAAGGATCATTATTCTTCAGTTGGAATTTATTCTAAAGATCCTCATATTGATGGATATATTTCTGAAAAAAATATGAAAAATAATTTTAAAAATACTGCTTCTTTGATAGTTTCCAGATTAGGTTCTGGTAGAGTAGTAATTTTTGCTGATAATCCCAATTTTAGAGGTTCCTGGTATGGAACTAATAAATTATTTTTGAATGCTATATTTTTTGGTGATAATATCAATGTTCCAACAAATTAAATTTAATTATATGAAAAAATCAATATCATACATACTTGCTTTTCTATTATTCAATATTAGTTTTTCACAACTGTCTGAAATAGAAAACAAACAACATGATCAACTGATCATTAGAGGGGTAACACTCATAAATGGAGATGGATCACCACCTAGAGGACCTATTGATATAGTTGTAAGAAAAAATATTATTTCTAACATTCAAGTTGTTGGATATCCAGGAGTTGAAATTAATGAATCCAGCAGACCTAAATTAGAAAAAGGAGGTGTCGAAATTAATGCAAATGGAATGTATTTAATGCCTGGATTTATTGATATGCATGGACATATTGGTGGAGTTGCTCAAGGAGCTAGCTCTGAGTATGTATTCAAATTATGGATGGCTCATGGTGTAACCACTGTTAGGGAACCTAGCGGTAGAGGAATTGATTGGACATTGAATTTAAAGAAACTTAGTGCAGAAAATAAAATAATAGCACCAAGAATTTTTGCATATACAGGTTTTGGTCAAACTGGAAATGATTTCAATCCATTGAACGGTGCTCCAATTAGTACTGCTGAAATGGCTAGAACTTGGGTAAGAGCTAATGCAAAAAAGGGTGCTGATGGAATTAAATTTTTTGGAGCTGAACCAGAAATTATGGCTGCAGCTTTGGACGAAAATAAAAAATTGGGGTTGGGATCTGCTTGTCATCATGCACAGTTAAGTGTTGCTAGGTGGAATGTGTTAAATTCGGCAAGAGCTGGACTAACTTCAATGGAACATTGGTATGGGTTACCTGAAGCTTTATTTACAGATAGGACTGTTCAAAATTATCCATTAGATTATAATTATCAAAATGAGCAAGACAGATTTGAAGAAGCTGGTAAACTTTGGAAACAAGCAGCAGAACCTTATTCAAAACATTGGAATTCGGTAATGAACGAATTAATAGATCTAGATTTCACTTTAGATCCTACATTTAATATTTATGAAGCAAGTCGAGATTTACAAAGAGCCAGAAGAGCAGAATGGCATGAAGATTATACCCTACCAACTTTATGGGAGTTTTTTGAGCCCAGTAAAATTTCACATGGGTCATATTGGCATGATTGGGGAACAGAGCAAGAAATAGAATGGAAAGAAAATTTTAGACTCTGGATGATATTTATAAATGAATATAAAAATAGAGGAGGAAGAGTAACTACAGGGTCCGACTCGGGATTTATATACCAACTATACGGATTCGCTTACGTAAGAGAATTAGAGCTACTTAGAGAAGCTGGGTTTCATCCGCTGGAAGTTATTAGATCTGCAACTTTAAATGGAGCTGAAGCACTAAAAATGGATGATAAAATTGGTTCTGTACAAGTTGGTAAGTATGCAGATTTAGTTATTGTTGAAGAAAACCCACTAAAGAATTTTAAAACACTTTACGGCACAGGAGCTATAAAACTTACTACTGATAATGAAGTGGTTAGAGTTGGAGGTGTTAAATATACAATTAAAGACGGGGTAGTCTATGATGCAAAGAAGTTACTTAATGATGTAAAAAAAATGGTAGACTCTGAGAAATTAAAAACGAGTTGGAAGCTTAAACAACCTGGAGTTAATTAGCAGCAATTTTCACTGGAACAAGAAATACAGGTACAATTTTTACAATCTCCGTTTTTACATGGTTCACATGAACAAGTACAAGATAAATTTTTCATATTAATGATTTAAATAAATTTACAAAAAATATTTTAAAGGGATAGCTGATCTCCAAATCTTGCAAAGTTATATCCCAACTTTGTGATACTGTCTATAGCAGAATTGTTTTCTTGTAATGAAATATTTGTGTGATTAAAATGAATGAAATATATTTTATTTTTCACTCCTTTAGATTCATTTTTAAATAAATTTAATGTTTCCTCCATAAAAGGATGAGGAATCTCATCCATAGATCTATCCACCTCTCCATCTTTAAAAAATGTAGCGTCTAAAAAGGCATAATCTACATCTTTAACTTCATTTATTATGTCTTTATTCCATAAATTCCATTTGTTAATATCAGGTATAAATAATGCAGACTTGTTGGGTCCCATTATTTTATACCCAACTGTTTCAGAAAACTCATCCCTGTGAGGAACCGTAAATGGAACAATTTTTAAATTATTAGAAATTGAGATTTTTTCATTATTAAATATTTCAGTTAAATGAATATTCTTAAGATCAATTAATTGATTCCATGGACTATTTGATTCAAGAAAAATTTTCATTTTAGGCATAACGTATACTGGAACTTTGTAAGCCCCCAAAGCCTCTCTTCCAAAGTACATTAAACCAGTGTAGTGTCCAATATGTGCATGAGTAATAAAAACTCCGTCGATTATAGTAGAAGAATTATTCTTATTTTTTAAAAACTTTAATTGCATACTAATATCTGGTGTTGCCTCTAATAAATAAGATTTATTATCAACTAAATCGGTTACACCCAGACTAGTTACAAAGTTTAGAGCTTTTGAATTAAAATTTTTGTTGCAACAAAATTTTTCACACCCAATGTGTGGATAGCCAGCATCTTGCACATTACCTAAAACAGTAATAAACTGATTAGGTAGTTCCTGTTTTACACATGAAAAAAAAGTTAGAGATATAAATAGAAATAAGTATATAAGTTTATTCAAAATAATTATTTAATCAATTTATAGATGATAAAATATCTTCCATTTGGGATTGAATTTCTTGAGCATTTTTAGCAGCATATATATCAAAATTAGTGTCATTAGAAGCATAAATAATTGACCTGGACGAATTGATTAAAAGCCCAACTTCATTATTCAAACCATTATCACAAACTTCTTTTAAATCCCCTCCTTGAGCACCAACTCCAGGAATTAACAGAAAATTATTTGGCACTATATTTCTAATTTCCTTTAAATAAGAGGCCTTTGTAGCACCTACTACATACATTAATTGATTGGAGTTTTTCCAGCTAGTACTTGTTCTTATAACCTCTTCATAAAGCTTTTTAGAATTATCTGCTATATTTTTTGTTTGAAAATCGAATGCACCAACGTTGGATGTTAACGCTAAAATAATAGTATGTTTATTTTGATATTCTAAAAATGGTTCGACAGAATCTTTTCCCATGTAAGGATTAATTGTAATACTGTCAAAATTAAGAGTTTCAAAATATGCTTTTGCATACATGGAACTTGTATTACCAATATCTCCTCTTTTAGCATCAGCAATTGTAAATATCTCTGGGTAATAGGAGTTTATGTAATTAATTGTTTTTTCAAGAGCTTTCCAGCCATTTAAACCCAAAGATTCATAAAACGCTATATTTGGTTTGTAAGCAACACAATAAGAATTGGTAGCATCAATAATTTTTTTGTTAAATTCAAAAATAGGATCATCTGTATCTAATAAAAATTTAGGTATTTTATTTATATCAGTATCAAGACCAATACATAAAAAAGATTTTTTTCTTTTTATTTGAATTATTAAATCCTCTTTTTTCATCTAAATATTTTCATTACTAGCTTTTAATATTTCCGTATTCTCAGCTAACATTAATTCGTCAACAATTTTTTGAATATCTCCATTAATTATGTTGGAAAGATCATATAAAGTTAAACCAATTCTGTGGTCAGTAACTCTTCCTTGCGCATAGTTGTATGTTCTAATTTTAGCACTTCTGTCCCCAGTTGAAACCATACTTTTCCGCTTTTCAGAATCTGCTGCTTGCTTTTTTGCTAATTCAATTTCATACAATCTTGATCTCAGAACCTTTAAAGCTTTTTCTAAATTCTTATGAGATGATTTTTGATCCTGACAACTTACTATCATTCCTGTAGGTTCATGGTGTAGCTTTATAGCTGAATAAGTTGTATTGACAGACTGACCTCCGGGTCCTGTTGAGGTTGTTCTTTCAATTCTAACGTCTTGCATATTTAATTCAACATCAAACTCTTCAGCTTCTGGTAAAACAATAACTGAAGCAGCACTTGTATGTACCCTTCCTTGAGTTTCCGTTTGAGGGACTCGTTGAACTCTGTGAACACCAGCTTCAAACTTTAATGTTCCATAGACTTCAGCTCCTGAAACCTCAAATATAATTTCTTTGTAACCTCCAGATGTGCCTTCGTTATAATCAACTAAATTAATTTTCCAACCTCTACCTTCGCAATATTTCGTGTACATTCTATATAAATCTCCGGCAAAAATACTCGCTTCGTCACCTCCAGCACCAGCTCTTAATTCAACAACTACATTCTTTGAATCATCTGGGTCTTTTGGAATTAACAACACTTTGATTTCTTCTTCAATTTTAGGTATTTCTTTTTTAGCTTCATCTAATTGAAGCTTAGCCATTTCAATCATTTCTGGATCTTTTTCATTAGATATTATTTCTTCTGCTTCTGAAATATTATCTAAAAGAGACTTATAAACTTCTCCAATATCAACAATGGTCTTTAGGTCTTTATATTCTTTAGTTAATTGAACATATTTTTTTTGATCAGAAATAATATCAGGTTGAATTATAAGGTCGTTCAACTCATCAAATCTCTGATTTACTATATTTATTTTTTGTAACATTCTTTAATTTGAAATGTAAAAATACAACAATTAATAATTTTATTAAATGATAAAACTAGTCCTTATTTATATGAAAATTCTCCATACTTTGAAGTAATGGTTAATTTTTTTTCTGATGATTTTTCTACTCTACCAATTATTTTCGCTTCAATATTAAAGCTATTAGAAATAGCTATAATTTTATCTGCAATTGTTGGGTGAACATATAATTCCATTCTGTGACCGCAGTTAAAAACTTTATACATTTCATGCCATGAAGTATTAGATTGCTTTTGTATAAGCTCAAATAAAACTGGAATTTCAAACATATTATTTTTAATTACATGTAAGTTATCGTTTAAAAAATGAAGTATTTTTGTTTGGGCTCCTCCACTACAATGAACCATTCCTTTAATGCTGGATTTATCAACTTTTGAAAGAATTTCTTTGATCACAGGAGCATATGTTCTTGTAGGCGATAAAACTAATTTTCCAGCATCTAAAGGAGAGCCTTCAATTTTTTGATTTAGTTTGATTTTTCCTGAATAAATTAATTCACTCGGAATAGATTGATCAAAACTCTCTGGATATTTTTTAGCTAAATATTTATCAAATACATCATGTCTAGCTGAAGTTAATCCATTACTTCCCATTCCACCGTTGTACTCATTTTCATATGTCGATTGACCAGAAGATGAAAGACCTATGATTACATTTCCATCATCAATATTAGAATTATCAATAATATCCGATCTTTTTATTCTCGCAATTACAGTTGAATCAACTATTATTGTTCTAACCAAATCCCCCACATCAGCGGTTTCTCCACCAGTAGAATATATACCTATACCATATTTTTTTAAGTCTTTAATTGTTTCCTCAGTACCATTAATTATAGAAGAGATTACTTCACCAGGAATTAAATTCTTATTTCTCCCAATTGTTGAAGAAAGCATAATATTATTTGTTGCGCCAACACAAATTAAGTCATCAATATTCATAACCAATGCATCTTGAGCAATCCCTTTCCAAACTGATAAATCTCCTGTTTCCTTCCAATACATGTAAGCTAAGGAACTTTTAGTACCGGCTCCGTCAGCATGCATAACAATACAATATTCATCATCATTGGATAAATAATCTGGGACTACTTTACAAAAAGCCTTTGGAAATAATCCTTTGTCAATATTTTTAATAGCCGCGTGTACATCTTCTTTAGAAGCAGAAACTCCCCTTAAATCATATCGATTGTTTGATTTTTTATTAATCATTTATTAAAAAAATATTTTTATTCAACAAAAATATTAAACTATTATAGTTTTGTAATTATAAAAAGTAAATAATGATTAATTTAAATTATTTATTAAAAATATAAAGAGTTTATTAACAAATTCTAATAAATAGAAACAAATAAGTTAGTTTTGTTTTTTTTTAACGATTTTTTCATTTATAAGCAACAATATTTAAATATTGTTCAGCGAATATTAAAATATATTATGAATTAGTCGTTTATATTAATCGTTTGTTAAATTATGTTTAATTTTTTATTTAAAAAGTAATGAGTAAATCAAAATTAGAGTACATATGGTTGGATGGCTACAAGCCAACACAAAATATGCGAAGTAAAACAAAAGTAATTGAAGGTTTTAGTGGAAAATTAGTAGACTGTCCAATATGGTCTTTTGATGGGTCCTCAACAAAACAAGCAGAAGGAGGTTCTTCTGATTGTTTACTAAAACCAGTTGCAATTTATCCTGACCCAGCCAGAGATAATGGTTTTTTAGTCATGACAGAAGTTTTAAATGCAGATGGAACCCCCCACGAGTCTAATGGAAGAGCTACAATTGACGATGATGATAACGATTTTTGGTTTGGTTTTGAGCAAGAGTATTTCATTATGGATACTGCTACTCAACTACCACTTGGATTTCCAGTAGGCGGTTATCCAGGACCACAAGGAATGTATTATTGCTCTGTAGGAGGCAGAAATACCCATGGACGTGATTTTGTTGAAGAACATGCTGATCTATGTATTGCAGCAGGATTAAACTTTGAAGGGATTAATCAAGAAGTTGCTAGTGGGCAATGGGAATTTCAATTATTCGCAAAAGGTGCGAAGTTAGCAGGAGATGAGATGTGGATAGCTAGATACCTATTAGATCGTCTTACTGAAGGTTATGGCTGGTACATTGAATATCACCCAAAGCCAATTAAAGGTGATTGGAATGGTAGTGGAATGCATGCTAATTTTTCTAACACATTACTTAGGACTTGTGGATCTAAAGAAACATATGAAAAAGTATGTGAGGCCTTTAGACCTTTAGTAAAAGAACATATCGAAGTTTATGGGGTTGACAATGAACAAAGATTAACAGGCCTTCACGAAACAGCTTCAATTAATGATTTTAGTTATGGTGTTTCTGATCGTGGTGCTTCTATAAGAATACCTATAATTACAGTTGAAAAAGGCTGGAAAGGATGGCTTGAAGATAGAAGACCTGCTTCTAATGGTGACCCTTATAAAATAGCTGGTAGAATTATTAAAACAGTTAAATCTGCTGAATAAATAACCTTGAAAATTTAAAAAAACCATATAGAAATATATGGTTTTTTTTATTTTAAATAAGTTGACAAAATAAATCCTGAATAAAGAACTACAAGTAAGAATCCTTTTGTTTTAGTTATGTTATTCTTTTTAGGAAACAATGATAGAATCAACACTAAAAATGCAAACACTAACATCCAAACAATATCTCTATCTAAAATATTAGAATCTGTAATTAAAATAGGCTTAATTATTGTTGTTAACCCTAAAACGGAACCAATATTGAAAATATTTGATCCAATTAAATTTCCAATTGAAATACCTTTTTCATTTTTGGCAATAGCTATGACCGATGTAGCAAGCTCAGGAATACTTGTTCCAATAGCAATAACAGAAACTGAGATTACAGCTTCACTTACACCTATTGACTTAGCTAAATCAATAGCGCTAGAAACAAGCCATTCAGCCCCATAATAGAGAGAAAAAGATGCAAAAATTATCCAAATCAATATCTTAAAACCTGATGTTTTATTTAGACTCTCATCAATAGCATCAGCAGCTGACAAATCTTCAGCGTTATACCTAACGACAAAAAATAAAAATATAATGAGTGAAGTAAACAATATTAAACCTTCAAAACTACTAAGAAGGTTATCATTGTACAAAAAGAAGTATAACATTAATGAAAAAAACATCATTACCGGCCAATCTAATCTGTAAAAGGATTTAACAACTGGGATATTTCCAATTATCGCTGTCAGACCTAAAACCATACCAATATTGGCAATATTTGATCCTATTACATTATTGATCGCAATTGAAGAAGAACCATTTACAGCTGCTTTAAGACTTACTAAAAGCTCAGGCAGAGAGGTTGCAAATGCTACTACAGTCATCCCGATTACAACTTTAGAAATGTTAAATTTTAAAGAAATGGCTATAGATGCTCTTACTATAAACTCACCCCCGAGCACTAACAGTAGAAACCCTAAAAACATCCAAAATAAAGTCATAATATTTTTTAATTAATAATTATTTTATGATTTGAAGACTTACCTTCCTTGTAAAGGAAAATCAAATATAATCCTTTTTCTAAATTGATTTCTAACATATTTACATTTTTAAAGCTTAATAACTTCTGTCCATTTAAAGAATATACTTCAACTTTGTCTAGGTATGAATTAAAAGATATATTACCATTGGTTGGGTTGGGATAAAATTCAAAACCATTTTGATTTACAGAAATATTTAAATTATCAAACCAAACTTCTCCATAATTTTCTCCCCAAATATAATTTACTATCTCAGGTAAGTCAATAAGTGGGTTTCTGTTATTTTGCCAATTATAAATAACATTATTTCTATTTTTTTCAAAATCATCAACTGGGTCTAATTCATTCCAAGATAAAATAGTTTGAAGATCGCCTAACTGACCTACTGTATCAGGAAAACCATCAACAATGTCTAAGCCATTATATCTTAAAGAAAGAAATAAAACACTTCTAGCTACATCTCCTTTAAAACTATTTAAATTCCCAGTTGGACCGTTATAATCTCCGTAATGCTTATTACCACGAGAACTATTTTCAGGACCATCTGAAGCTCTTATCCCATGAGCATCTGAATTAGCATGTCTTAAAGAGTCAATACTGGTTTGCCAGTATTGATCAATTCCATCTGCATTTGAATCTGCAGAAATATTATTAAACCCACCTCTAGATCTTGGAAATGTGTGTTCTCTGTTCCATTTTCCTATATTACTTGAAGTTGTTTGAAAATCAATTTTAGATCTAGCCTGTTCAGTATAAACTAACCAAACTTGATTACTGTTTTCAGGGTTAACATCAGCTTGTTTTAATATTTCTTTGATATCTGAATAGCTATGTGCTCTAACTAATTCCGGATTAGAAATTATTTCTTTTAATGCAATTATTAAATCTTCTCCGGCTAATCCATTTAAATTTGAATAATAATTTTCAGAAAAAAGGTTATTAACATTTGCATACGTGGGGTTTACTGGAGTCCCGTAATCAGCAATGATAAAATCATTGTCATTCACCCTAATAATTTGATTGTTATTTAATAAAATAAAATTCTCATTTTGAAAATCTAAAGACAACATCAGATCCTCATCACCTTCATCAATTTCATCATCGATAATATCAATTAATACAGATGCAGAATCTTCACCTGACTGAATTGTTACATTGTCAATATCTGAATAGTCGTTAGAATCAAAGTTTTGATATTCTAGATTAAAAAATATTGTAATCGACTCTTGCAAGGCCTCTTCTGTAGTAAAGTTAATTTGAATCTGATCTCCTTCATTATAAAAATCTTGATCAAAACTGAAATTTATTCCATTTAAAAAAACTCCATTACCTTCATTCACTTCTCTTGGCGTGGGAGTATCAACAAAATATGAACCATTATTAGACCTTTGAATAGACTCGAAGTCTTTATTGCCATTTTCATTCTCATTTATCTGAATATTTACACCCAGTAGTTGCATTAAATTTTCATCATCACTATCAGATGTGTCATAAACTAAAGCGTCAACTAAATTAGTGGTAGTCGCTAGAGTTGAATTAGGAAAATCACTTAAAGGTGCTTGATATATAGCTACAGCATCTGCTCCATTTTGAATAGAATTATTTGGAACTATAATTTGTGCGGATGGAGACACATTATTATTTCCTATTAAAAATAATCCGTTAAGATCAGTTTGGAATCCATTTAAGTCTATGGCTAAATAACTACTATCTGAACCATTACTAGATCCATTAAACAACACAATAATGTAACCATCTAAAGAAAAGTTTGGAGATTCTGATTTAATTTCAATAAACTCTAATTGATCTACAGAATAAGTATCAGAATCAATTTCATTTATAAACAATTGGGAATAGGTATTTATGTAAAAAAATGAAATAAAAATTAATGTTATCGTTTTATACAAAATGTTTTTTTACAAATATACTTTTTAATTAATTTCAACTTCACTAAATTTAATTATTAAAAAAAATAAATGAAATTAATTTTATTTAAACTTATCGCCAAATTAAACAAGTTATTGCTACCCAGCCTTTCCAAACGAAGAGTTGATCTTACAAAGATTACTATAATCGAAAAAGCTGTTTTAGGCTGGAAATTATACATAACTAAAAAAGTAATTAATCAATAATACAAATTCTTTAAAAAAACATAAACATGCTAAGTTAATTGGTTTTGCTTCTGATAGAATTATTGAAGTTAAGTTTATGTTAAATCCAAACTCACAATAAATAATTGTTTTGTTTTGTTTAAATTTGGAATCCCAAATCCAAATTAAATGAAATTATTAATCAATTACCTCATACTTTTTTGCTTATTAAGCAATTATAGTTTTTCTCAAAATTATGATGAAGAATTTTTAGACGGAACAATAATGTTTGAGTTAGAAGAAAGTGTTCTATCCTTTGATATTATCAATCAAACTGATAAAAATATATTTAGCAAAGATGAAAATATTTCTGATTATCCCGAGCTTGCTACAGTATTTAACAACATAGATATAGTAAAACTTGAAAGACCAAGTTATTTTAGTAACAAAAGAAATCTTCAAACTATATTTAGAATAGAATTTTCAGATTTTGACAAAATTGATGAACTAATTTCTGAACTAGAGCAGTTAAGTATTGTTAAATATGCTGAGAAAGAACCAATCTATAAACTTGACTTTATCCCAAATGATGCTCAACATTTTGGCAATAACAAATGGTATCATACACTTGTTGATTCAGAAGAAGCATGGGACATTACATTAGGAAGTAGTAATGTTAAAATAGCAATTATTGATAATGGAGTTGCAAATAACCACGACGACTTAACAATATACAAACAAAGAGATGTGTCTGACAATGATAATGACGCTTCACCAGCTGTTTATTACAATCAAAATGGAGGTTGGTCACATGGAACACATTGCGCTGGATTAGCAGCAGCAGATATTAATAACGGAACAGGAATTGCTTCTCTTGGTGGGAATGCAGAAATAATAGCTGTGAAAGCCACACCTAGCTCGGCCGATGGAGGTTCTATATACAATAGTTATAATGGAATTCAATGGGCCTGTGAAAATGGTGCTAACGTGGTAAGTATGTCTTACGGCTCAGCAAATCAATCTGAAGCAATTCAAAATCTTATTTACAATTACCCTGATGTAATTTTTATTGCAGCTGCAGGTAATGATAATGTCAGTACAATATTTTACCCTGCTGGATATCAAAATGTAATTGGTGTAGGATCAGTTGATGGTAATGATTTAAAATCTTCTTTTTCAAATTATAATGCAGGGTTATTCGCATGGGTCGATATAGCTTCACCTGGCGGATATACTTTTGGCGGTTTGTTGAGTACAGTTTATACTTCTACTGGAAATTCTTATGCAAAGTTTGGTGGAACCTCCATGGCTGCGCCATTTGCTGCTGGTTTAGTTGGACAGATGCTAAGTATTAATCCAAGTTTAACACACGACGAAGTGTTGAACTGCTTACAATCTACTGGAGTTGAGATTGATCAAAATATAGGAAATAGAATTGATGCAGATGCAGCACTTGAGTGTGTTCAAGCTTCTTTAACCGGTGATCCTATTCCATGGTTTAATACCTCAGAATTAAATATTTATGAAGGTGGCTTTGTCACTTTTACTGATAATTCAATAGGTGGTGGTAATGATATCACTAACTGGGAATGGACATTTGAAGGAGGTAATCCTTCATCATTTTCTGGTCAAAATCCACCAGATATTTTTTACTCAACTCAAGGTGCATACGATGTAACATTAGAAGTAACTAATTCTCAAAGTTCACAAACCTTATTTAAAGAATCACATATTGTAGTTTCTGAAGAGCCTTCTGGAGTTTGGATTAGTCAAAATACTTCATTTCCTAATACTAGTACAGGGG
>JADHRR010000005.1:0-46672 GCA_016777305.1 Flavobacteriaceae bacterium | reverse complement strand
GTTCACTAACCCTAATTCCACATCCATATAAAAGTTCTATTATAGCCAGGTTTCTTTCACCTTGCTGTTTCGATAGGTCAATGTTAGAAATTAATTCATCTATCTCTTTTGTTGATAATGTGTCCGGTAGTTTTCTAGAGGTTTTAGGAGATTCAATTAGTCTAAGTGGATTACTGGTTATATACTTTTCAAAAATCAGGAATTCGAAAAAACTTCTTAAACCGGAAATTATTCTAGATTGTGAAGATGCATTTAATGTTTTTGAAACTACAACTAAAAACTCCTTAATATCATCTGGGTTAATTTTAATTGGTGATTTACTCTCATTTATAAAGTCTTTAAATTTTTTGACGTCTTTTTCGTAACTGTCTATAGAATTGACTGAGAAACCTCTCTCAATTTTTAAATAGTCATTAAAGTCTTTTATAGCATTATTCCAATTCATACCTCCAAGTTAAATAAATATCGTAAAATTTTGTGTCATTTGATTAGATAATTAACTTATTATCTATGTAGGTTAATAAGCCGTTAGTAAATTTCATTATATTTATATAATTATCAATTATTAAGAATAAGATTCGATGAGAAATATTATTATAATAAACGGACCAAATCTGAATCTTTTAGGTAAAAGACAGCCAGAAATTTATGGGCATGAAGATTTTGATACTTTTTTAATCGATTTAAAAACTAAATTTAAGAATTTTAATATTACTTATTATCAATCTAATGTTGAAGGTGAAATTATCGATAAACTTCATGAAGTCGGATTTCAAATTGAAGGAATTGTTTTAAATGCAGCTGCCTATACTCACACATCAATTGGTATTGGGGATGCTGTGGCGTCTATAACTTCACCAGTAATTGAAGTTCATTTATCAAATACTTTTTCAAGAGAAGAATTTAGACACAAATCTTTTATATCAAAGCATGCAAAAGGAGTTATAGTAGGATTTGGTTTAGATAGCTATAATCTTGCTTTAGAAAGTTTTAGAAATTAATTATGTTTATTGGTTTTTACTCAACTCTAATATTTTTTTATTAAATTGATAAATAAATTTTAAAAACTATGACACAAAGATCTGTTAATATCCTTGATAAAATTGGTTCGCTTATTCCTGGATACAATGGATATAAAGATAGAGATTCTAGAAAGAATTGCGAAAAAAAATTCAGAGTTGCTTTGTCTGAAAAATTAAATAATTACGAAAACTTAATCATTGAGAAGATTAATAGTTGTATTCAGGAATCTAATTTAATTGACATGAGGAAATACGAAGCTTTGAGAAAAAAACTTAATACTTTATCCCACAAAATATTGTACACATCATATGGAGCTAATGCTTTTTTTTCTGATCAAAAAATTAAAGAAGATGAATTAAATCAGATATATAAATATGATCTGGATATCTCTGATAGTATAGAGAAGCTTTTATTAATAGAAGATTTTTCTGAATTTGAAATCATATCTTCTATTTCACAGATATCAATAATTTTAAAAAATAGAAATAATTATATAAAAGATTTTAAATAATGGCGCAGTTAATGGAAGTGTTAGAATTTCTCGATGATACAGGAGAATGCATGGTAAAAAGGATTCCTGAAGTTGGCCCTACTGAAATAAAGTGGGGAGCACAACTTACAGTCAGAGAGAGCCAGGAAGTGGTTTTTTTTAGAGATGGTAAATCATTAGATTTATTTGGACCTGGTAGACATATTCTTCAAACTCAAAATATTCCAAAGATCACAAAATGGGTTACCAGTTTTGGTTATGGACAAGATTCACCTTTTAGGGCTGAAGTTTATTTTGTTGGAAAACAACTTTTTTCAAATTTAAAGTGGGGTACTTTTGAACCAATTTTATTTAAAGATTCTGAATTAAAAATGATTAGATTAAGATCATTTGGTAGCTATTCAATACAGATTTCAGATTCAATGTTATTTATCAATAAGGTAGTAGGTACTAGAGGGTCTTTTTCAAATAGTGACATCACGGATTATTTAAGATCAATTATTATATCAAAACTCACTACTGTATTAGCTAAAAACCTTAAAACAGTTTTTGATATGCCAGCTGTTTTTGATGACTTTAGTACCATGATTAAAGTTTTACTAAAAGATGAGTTCGATGGACTAGGTCTAGTGATCCATGATTTTTACCTTAATTCTATTTCTGTTCCAGATGAAGTTCAAGAAATGATTGATCAAAAGAGTGGTATGACGGCATTAGGAAATATGGATGAGTTTATGAAATATAAAGTTGCTATGTCCATAGGTGATGCTGCTAACCAGCCAGGTGGTGTTGCAGGAGGATTGGTTGGTGCAGGAGCAGGTCTAGGAATGGGTTTTGCAATGCCTGGTATGATTCAGCAAACCATGGGTAATGCTATGGGAGGGACTTCAAATAGTTCAGATTCTCCATTAGATAAGTTAAAAAAACTAAAAGAACTTTTAGATATGGAGGCTATAAGTCAGGAAGAGTTTGATGAAAAGAAAAAAGAATTAATGAATAAAATGTAATGAAAAAAAACACTAGTTTAATTACAGGAATATTTTTTGCAATTATTATCGCTGGAATAATTATATACTCCGTTGAAAATAATAAGTCATTTATACAAATTATTATCGGTTATTTTATATTCATATTGCCTGTAACGTTTATTTCTAGTTTTAAATCAAAACTTCTATCATTTTCTCTAGCTTTCTTAACTATATTATTTGCGTACTTCTTATATAAATTTAATTTCTATGATGTCATTATAGGAATAGTTCTAGCTGTTTTATCAGGAGGTGCATTATATTATTATAGAGTTTCTAAAGTAAAGATTTTTAAAAAATAAATACATAATTATGCATAAACTTGAAGTTGAATTATTTGTTAAAGCACTTAAAAATGCAAAAGATGAATTTTATTTTGATTCTATTAATGATTTTAAAAAATTAACCAATGACTATCCTGATAGTGAACTTTGTGATGACGCATTATATAATATAGGTCTTTGTTACTTTGAATTAAAACAATTCTCAACAGCGATAGAAACTTTTGAAAAAGTTATAAATTATTATCCGGAATCCACAATTAGTATATTAGAAGGAGGTCATGAATTTGGTAGGACTGCAGCTAAAGCATACTATGGTATTGTAAATTGTTATTTAGCAAATGGTAATATTTCTAAAGCTGAATCTTTTGTTGATTATTTAGATGCCTATGATGATTCGTATGTAACATTAGATAATAATAATAAAACTTCTTACAAAAAACTATCCCAAGATTTAATAAATAATTTCAAAAACTTAAAATAAATAATTATGAGTGATTCTTTAAAAATTAGTAAAATTAGTTGCTCTAATTGTGGTGCTGAACTTCTTTATGATCCTGGTACACAGATGTCAAATTGTAATTTTTGTGGCGGTAAATTTGAAATTAAATCAGCCGCTGAAGAACAAGTTATGCTTCCAGATAGTATATTGCCATTTTCAGTTACAAATGACCTTTATAATAAAACCGTTTTAGAATGGTTAAGCGAAGGAGATTACACACCTGATAATGTTTTAGAATCAAGTGCATTCTCTGCTGTCAATGGTCTTTATTTACCAATGTGGTTGTTTAACGGCAAGTACTCTGGTAATTGGTCTGCATCCAGTGGATATAATAGAACTGAATATTATACAGAATATAGTGAAATTCAAAAAAAGTATGTTAGAAGATCAAGAACTGTAACAGATTGGAGACCTAGTAGTGGTTCAGTAGCTGGTGTTTATACAGTATTGTCTTATGCTGGAGAAAGTGATGCAGTAGATAGTTCAATTGCTACATATGCTCATGGAACTGGATTTAAAAGAGGTGATATCAAAACTTTTAATGCCAAATATACTCAAGGTTTTAATCTTTTAGAGTTCAAAAGAAACGAAATAGATACATGGGAAAAATATGGTGCATCTCAAGTAAATACCATTGTTAATAAAGATGGTAAATCTAGAGTTCCAGGTGATAAGTATAAAGATTTTTATATCGATGTTTCAACCTCAGATGAATCAAAATCCTTAAAAGTATATATTCCTTTTTGGATTACATACTATAAATATCAAGGAACTCAATTTTATGTACATATGGATGGTACATCTACTATTCGAATCGATGGAACTAAACCTGTAGATGAAGAGAGAAAAAAAGCAGCAAATAAAAAATATTTACCTGGACATATTGGTTGTGGTCTAAATATCTTGTTATTCTTTTTTATTGCTTACGGAGTTGATTCTTATGATCAAGAAGATTGGTTTGGCGCTATGTGGGTATTAATTGGTATTACATGTGTTTTGTATGGTGTTGGCCATTACCAAAAAACACAACTTATAAAAAAATCAAAAGAAGCTAGGCAAGAAACCCTCAGGAGAATTCAAGAAAATAAGGGAATGATTCCAATTAGAGCTAAAACTGAGCAAAAAAAAGATACTAAAAATGAGCCAAAAGCAGATCCTAAAACTGAGCCAAAAGTAGATCAAAAAATAAAAAATGATTCTAATGTTAAAGAAAAATCTTTCTTTAACAAATATTGGTGGGTAATTTTAATAGTTGTTTTTATAATTGCAGGTCTTTTTAACTATATTCTAAATAATGCTTTAGTTGATGTTTATGATGATAATTATTATGATGAATCTGAATCTATAGTTTTAGAAGATGCAGAATCATATGGTACTGATGAAGAAATATATTATAATGAACCTGTAACTGATTCGTATGAAAATATTAGTGTTGAAGAGCGTAAAAACAATTTTAAAAATAATTTTAATTTTACCAAGCTTAAAACAATAGAAAACTCCTCATCTTCTGTTGATTATGATCTTTTTAGGATTAAAATTAAAGATGACAAATTTAGGATTAATGTAAGAAATACTTATGATATCCCTAATAGCTATGTTCTTACGCAAGTTTCTGAAAAAGAATTTTATACTGTATCTAAGAATACTTCCACTGGAAATGATTTATTAACATTGGGTAAAGATTTGAAAGTTTCCTTAGGTGGTTTTGATGCTGGTATTGGAGGAGTAATAGTATTAAACGATAAATGGACTGCAGATTATTACCAGAAATCACAATCTGTTACATTCTCTAAAGGTATTAAATTAGAAAATATATTTGAATCTTATGAATATATATATGGAGAAAAGTATTATTTAGCAGACTTAATAATTAATGTTGGTAAGGAAAATGAGACCAAATATTTTGTAACAATTCATTCTTCATATGTAGACAGAAAACAAAATAGTAATTGGTATTATTTAAATGAATTGAACGGCTGGATTTTATCAGACTTTTGTGATACTATTCAATTAAAAAACAATTCTTTGGCTGTTATTGATGATTCTGATGGGTGGTCTAATGTAAGAGAGGAGCAAACTACTAAATCAAATATATTATTTAAAATTTTTGATGATCAAAAATTTACAATAATAACTAACTATGGAAGATGGTCGCTAATTAGTTTTAATGATAAAACTGGATATATAAGTAACAGTGTAGTTAAATTGATAGAGTAATTTAGTTTTGAAAGTTTATAATTTTATAATTTTATTTTTTTTATTGATTAATTGTGAGTCAGTTAACAATAAAGATTCAAATAGTGATATTCATATTTCTAAAAATGAGTTGAATTTTTCAAATTATAATAAAAACCTATTATTAGGTAAGTTTGATTACAGAAAAGATTCTTCATTTGTTATTATTCCTAAAAATCTATCTTCAAAGACAATATATATCAACAAAGTAGTTAATGATTCATTTCTAAAGATGTCTGCAAATGCAAAGGATGATGGTATCAATCTGATTGTGGTTTCGGGAACAAGAAATTTTATTGAACAAAAGAGAATTTGGGAAAGAAAGTGGAATAATTCCACACAAGTTTCGCCGATAAAGAAAGCTCTGAAAATTCTAGAGTATAGTTCAATGCCTTCAACTTCAAGACATCATTGGGGTACTGATATTGATTTAATTAATCTTAATAATTCTTATTTCAATAATGGTAAAGGCTTAAAAGAATACAATTGGTTATTTAGTAACGCACATAAATATGGATTCTATCAAGTATATACTGATAAAATTCAAGGCAGAACAGGATATAATATGGAAAAATGGCATTGGTCATTTAAACCATTGTCTGATCTTTATTTAGATCTTTATCTAAAAAATATAAATTATTCAGATATAAATGGGTTTCTGGGGTCAGATATTGCAAAAGAAATTGATGTTATAAATCAGTATGTTAATGGAATTGATTGATTTATTATCTTCCATTTTTTGAAAAGTGCTGATAATCTTTACTTCTTTTCCAATTGCCTCCCCATTTCCATCCTTTATCTTTAAAAATACTTATTACTTTCGAATCAACTATTATAGTGCCAATATTTTTATTGTTGTATTCCCCATTTTTAGGTGAGATAACTCCTTTAGATGAAATGTATGGATTATATTTAGGATTTAAATCAATTGCTAATCCTTTTGAATGCTCCGAAAGCTTATTGCTATTAGAAACAGTTCTGTAATTAAAACAAGATGTATTATTAGAACTCATCGATATTTCATCATTCCATTCGAAAAGTGAGATTGGTCTTACGGACTCAATAGGAAATTTAATTTTATATAATTCAATAAATATTTCTTTTAATTCATTAGCTACAGATTTGTGACAAACAAGCTGTCCTCTGTGTATCAAACTATCATATCCGAAGTAATAAACATTAATTAAAGATAACTCCTTATAGATAGTGTTAAAATTCTTTAAATCACTTCTAACTTTTATTTTTTTTAAGTCGCTATCTATAATTGTATCTAATTTAATAGTTTTAGTGACTTTTGAAAATGATTTTTCTTCTTTTTTGTTGTTGCAACTACTTAAATTAAATAACAAAAAGGTTAAATATAGAAATTTAATTAAATTCATATAAGTTTATAAATGAATAACTTCACCATATGCTGCAGCAACAGCTTCCATTATAGCTTCACTCATAGTAGGATGGGGATGAATAGTTTTTAAAACTTCCATTCCTGTAGTTTCTAATTTTCTACCTAGTACAGCTTCAGCTATCATATCAGTTACTCCTGCACCAATCATATGACAACCCAACCATTCTCCATACTTTTCGTCAAAAATAACTTTCACAAAACCTTCCTTATTTCCAGATGCACTAGCTTTTCCAGATGCCGAAAAAGGAAATTTACCAACCTTGATTTTAAAACCATTATCTATTGCCTGTTGTTCTGTTAACCCGACACTCGAAATTTCAGGATAACAGTACGTGCATCCTGGAATATTTCCATAATCTATCGGAACTACATCATGACCAGTAATTTTTTCAACACATAATATACCTTCAGCAGAAGCAACATGAGCTAGGGCAGGACCTGCAGTAACATCACCTATTGCATAATAGCCAGGAATATTTGTTAGATAATATTTATCAACTAATATTTTATCTCTGTCAATTGCAATACCAACTTCTTCTAATCCAATATTTTCAATATTAGTTTTAATCCCAACAGCAGAAAGGATGATGTCAGCACTAATATTTTCTTCTCCTTTTGATGTTTTGACTTTAGCCGATACACCTTTTCCTGATGTATCTACTGACAACACTTCTGATGAAGTCATGACATTAATACCACTTTTCTTAAAAGACTTTTCCAATTCCTTAGATATATCTTTATCTTCAACAGGAACAATATTTGGCAAATATTCAACAATAGTCACTTTTGTCCCCATTGAATTATAAAAATATGCAAACTCAACTCCAATAGCTCCTGAACCAACAATAATCATTGATTTAGGTTGTTTTTTTAAAGTCATAGCTTGTCTGTACCCAATAATTTTTTTTCCGTCTTGAGGAATTGAAGGTAATTCTCTAGACCTAGCGCCAGTGGAAATTATAATATGATCAGCTGAGTATTGAACTCCATCAACATCTACAACTTTACCCGGTTTAAGTTTTCCATAACCTTTTATGACATCAATTTTGTTTTTTTTCATCAAGAAAGTAACTCCCTTACTCATACCTTCGGCTACATTTCTACTTCTATCAACTACAGCATTAAAATCCTTAGAAAACTCAGTAATATTTAGACCATAATCTGAAGAATGTTTAAGATACTCAAAAACTTGAGCAGATTTTAGTAATGCTTTAGTGGGTATACAGCCCCAATTTAAACATACGCCTCCTAAACTTTCCTTTTCTACTATGGCAGTCTTTAAACCAAGTTGTGAGGCTCTAATAGCAGTTACGTAACCGCCTGGACCACTTCCTAAAATAATAATATCATAATTAACCATCTAATTTAATTTTTAAAGTCAATACTCACTGAATTTACACAATATCTTTTTCCCGATTCTGTTGGACCATCATTAAAAACATGTCCAAGGTGGCCGCCACAATTAGTACATAAAATTTCAACTCTAGTCATTCCTAATGTGTAATCATTTTTATACTCTACACTACCTTCAATTGCATTATCAAAACTTGGCCAGCCACAATTAGACTCAAATTTTTGATCGCTTGTAAAAAGTGGATTATCACATCCTTTACAATTATATATTCCTTCTTTCATAAAAATATTATACTCACCAGTTCCTGGATATTCAGTCCCTTTTTTTATTAAGACTTTATACTCTAAGTCAGAAAGAACTTCTCTCCATTCTTCATCACTTTTTTGAACTTTGTAATCTTTCATTTTTTTACTAGAATTAATTTGTTTAGTATTGATATCTTGAGAGGTAAAATTCACTAATAATATGCCACAAGTAATAGCTATAATAATTAGCATTATGTGTGATTTAAATTTCATATTACTTTATATTTAATATATTAAAATACTATTTGTTTGATAGAAATATTATATTAGACAAAAGTATTTTATTTTTATGAAAATATATCAAAAAGGTGATAAAAAATTATTAAATGCATGGGCATTTTATGATTGGGCTAATTCAGTCTATCCATTAGTTATTTCTACAGCTATCTTTCCAATCTATTATGGCTTCATCACTAATGAAAGTAAGTATATCGAATTTTTAGGATTTAATTTTAAAAATACTGCTTTAATTACTTTTGTTACAGCTATAGCTTTTATGTTTTTAGTTTTTATTACTCCTTTACTTTCTGGAGTAGCAGATTATACTGGCTTAAAGAAAACATTCATGAAATTCTTTTGTTTTATGGGCTCAATTGCGACTATTTCTTTGTATTGGTTTGATATTGATAATTTAACTTTTGGTCTTTTCTTTTATTTTTTAGCCATGATTGGGTTTTGGGGAAGTTTAGTCTTCTATAACTCTTATTTACCAGATATAGCTTTTGAAAACCAGCAAGACTCAATTAGTGCAAAAGGTTACTCTATGGGTTATTTTGGTAGTGTATTACTATTAATACTTAATCTAATAATGGTCAATTTTCCGGATTTATTTGGGATTTTAGGAGTAGGAACTGTTCAAGCTCCAATAATGGCAATGAAGATATCTTTTGTTACTGTAGGTATTTGGTGGTTTGTTTTTAGTTTATATACCTTTTACTACTTGCCAGAACCCAAAAAAAAATCGAAAATTAACACAGCAATTCTCTTCAACGGTTTTAAAGAACTTAGAGAGGTTTGGATAATTTTAAAATCACATCCTTTTTTAAAAAGTTACTTACTAGCTTTTTTTGTCTATAGTATAGCACTGCAAACTGTAATTTTGGTTGCTACGTATTTTGGTGAACAAGAAATTAATTGGGCTGAAGGAGAAAAGACAACTGGTCTTATAGTTAGTATTTTAATAATTCAACTTATAGCAATTTTAGGTGCATTGGCTAGTGCAAAAATATCTGAAAAATTTGGTAACATTTATACTCTAGTTATATTAAACATACTTTGGGCTTTATTATGTTTTTATGGCTACTTTGTAGAATCTTCTAATGAATTTTATGTAGCAGCTGGATTGGTTGGACTAGTTATGGGTGGAATCCAAGCACTTTCAAGATCTTCTTTTTCTAAATTTTTGCCACAAACAGATAATACTACCTCTTTTTTTAGTTTTTATGATGTTGCTCAAAAAGTAAGTATTGTCTTGGGTATGATTCTCTTCGGAACTATTGATCAAATCACAGGTAGTATGAGAAATGCAATTTTATTTTTTACAGTATTCTTCGCTATTGGAGCATTTTTATTAATTCGATTAGACAAAAAAATGAAATCCTAAATCTTACTTGGCATAGATATTGAATTACATATATAAATTATATACATCAATTTTTGTTTCCTTTCTGTTATTCAGTTAATTATGAAATTAAAATTATTTGTTTACAATCTTAAAAACAATTATGGCTAGTAGAAACTTATTTAATATTGACAATCTGTCACTTATAGACGTAGATGAAAATTCAGAACTTATTCCATTAATGACGCCTGAAGATGAAAAGGAAATAAATAATGAAGTCCTACCCGATTCTTTACCCATATTACCCTTAAGAAATACAGTTCTCTTCCCTGGTGTTGTTATACCAATTACAGTAAGTAGAGATAAATCTATCAAACTTATAAATGATGCTAATAACGCAGATAAGCTTATTGGTGTAGTTTCTCAAATTGATAAAAACATTGAAGACCCTTCTTTAAATGATATTTATAAGACTGGCACGGTTGCAAAAATTTTAAAGGTATTAAAAATGCCTGATGGTAATACAACTGTTATTATTCAAGGGAAAAAAAGGTTTACAATTGAAAAAATGATATCATTGGAGCCATATTTAAAAGCTTCAATTCAAGGTGTCCCCGAAATTATGCCTGAATCTTCAGATTCTGAATTTAAGGCAATAATAGATTCTATAAAGGATTTGGCTTTGCAAATTATCAAACATAGTCCAAATATTCCCTCAGAAGCCTCATTTGCTATTAAAAATATCGAAAGTAATTCCTTTCTTGTGAATTTTGTTTCCTCAAATATGAACCTTAAAGTTTCTGAGAAACAAGACTTATTAGAAATTAATGATTTACAAGAAAGAGCTCTTGATACTTTGAAATTCATGAATGTTGAATTTCAAAAATTAGAAATTAAAAATGATATACAATCGAAAGTTCAAAGTGACCTAAATCAACAGCAAAGAGAATTTTTTCTTCATCAACAAATGAAAACAATTCAAGAAGAGTTAGGTGGTGTTAATCATGATGGTGAAATTGATGAAATGAAGGTAAGAGCCAAGAATATTAATTGGACTGAAGATGTTAAACTACATTTTGAAAAAGAACTTTCTAAACTTCAAAGAATGAATCCTCAAGTTTCTGAATATTCAGTACAAAGAAACTATCTTGATTTAATTCTTGATTTACCCTGGTCAAAATATAGTAAAGATTTATTTGATTTAGTTAAAGCACAAAAGATTTTAGATAAAGATCATTTTGGCTTAGAAGATGTTAAAAAAAGAATTGTTGAGCATTTAGCAGTTTTAAAATTAAGAAATGACATGAAATCTCCGATTTTATGTTTATACGGCCCTCCTGGAGTTGGAAAAACTTCTCTTGGTAAATCGGTTGCAAGAGCATTAGGTAGAGAATATGTTAGAATGTCTTTTGGTGGACTGAGAGATGAAGCAGAAATTAGAGGTCATAGAAAAACCTATATTGGTGCAATGCCAGGTAGAGTTATTCAAAATATTAAAAAAGCTGGTACATCAAATCCTGTGTTTGTTTTAGATGAAATTGATAAACTCTCAAACTCAAATCAAGGTGATCCTTCATCTGCATTATTAGAAGTTTTAGATCCTGAACAAAATGCAGAATTTTATGATAACTATTTAGAACTTGGTTTTGACCTATCAAAAGTAATGTTTATTGCTACTTGTAACAATTTATCTACTATTCAACCAGCTCTATTGGACAGAATGGAAATTATAAATGTTTCAGGGTATACAACTGAAGATAAGGTTCAAATAGGTAAAAAATTCCTGCTACCCAAACAACAGTTGGAGCACGGGGTTAAGCCTTCTCAAATTAAATTATCTAAAAATGTCATAGAACAAATTATTGAAAGTTATACAAGAGAATCTGGTGTTAGAGGTTTGGAAAAACAGATTGCTAAAGTAGTTAGATATGCTGCAAAAAATTTAGCTATGAATTTAGATTATAATTCAAATGTGAAAGTTTCAGATTTAAATGAAATTCTTGGTTCTTCAAAATTAGATAGAACTATTTATGAAAACAATAAAGTAGCTGGTGTAGTTACTGGTTTGGCATGGACAAGGGTGGGTGGAGATATTTTATTTATAGAATCTATTATTTCTAAAGGTAAAGGTAAATTATCTATTACAGGAAACTTAGGCAAGGTAATGAGTGAATCAGCTACAATTGCATTAGAATTTATCAAAGCTAATTCTAAATACTTTAAAATCAACGATAGTGTATTTGAAAGTTATAACATACATATTCATGTGCCTGAGGGTGCTACTCCAAAAGATGGTCCCAGTGCAGGAATTACAATGTTAACATCACTAGTATCGCTATTGACTCAAAAAAGAGTCAATAAGAACCTTGCTATGACTGGAGAAATTACCTTGAGAGGTAAGGTTCTTCCTGTTGGTGGTATAAAAGAAAAAATTCTAGCTGCAAAAAGAGCTAAAATTACTGATATAATTTTGTGTAAACAAAACGAAAGTGATGTTAATGAAGTCAAAAAAGATTACTTAAAAGGCCTTAAATTTCATTATGTTACTGATATGAAAGAGGTTATTAAATTAGCTTTAACAGATCAAGATGTTCTTAATGTTAAAAAGTTATAATAAAACCTCTATTTTTAAGTTTTAGTTCATATAAGTTTGATAATGAAAACTTTTACTAAATTATTTATTTTCTTATCTGCATTTAATGTTAATTCTCAAATTGCGGGAGAATCTACTTATGAATTTTTAAATATTTCATCTTCCCCAAGACAGCTTGCGCTAGGGGGTAAAGAAATCACACTATTTGATTTTGATGTTAATCAACCCAGTATTAATCCAGCTTCAATAAACAGTAGGATGGATAATAATTTAGCTATTAATTTTTCTAATTATTTTTCAGATATTAAATATGGTACAGCTGCATACGCCCATACATTTAATAATAGAGGTAATACACTTCACTTTGGACTATCTTATATTGACTATGGTGAGTTTCCTGGATATGATGAGCAAGGAAATGCCACAAATGATTTTACAGGTAAAGAAAGTGCTTTTTCTATAGGATACTCTTCCAAGATTAATTATTTACCAATTTATATTGGTTTAAATTTAAGACTAATTACCTCATCTTTAGAACAATACAATTCAATTGGTATATCAACAGATCTTGGTGTAATATATATTAATAGTGAAATGAATTTAAATATTGCAATGGTTATAAGAAATTTTGGAACTCAGATAAAAGCATATAATGACATTTATGAAAGCTTACCATTTGAGATAGATATTGGTGTTTCTCAGCTTTTAGAAAATGCACCTGTTAGATGGTATTTGACATTTGAAAATGTTCAAAAATGGAATATAGCATTATCTAATCCTTCTAGATTAACTACTGATTTAGATGGGAATATTACAGAGGAGAAGATTACTTTTTTTAATAATATTTTTAGACATTTATTGATTGGAGCTGAACTATTTCCAGAGAGTATATTTAATATTAGACTTGGGTACAATTTTAAAAGGGGAGAGGAGTTAAAAATTATTGATCAATCAAATTTTTCAGGACTTTCATTTGGATTTGGAATGAAATTTAATAAATTACGAATTAATTATACACATGCTAAATTCTCTAGTGCAGCAAATACAAGCTTCATTGGTTTACAACTAAACTTAAATTAATGACTGACAAAATTATTATTGCCATAGATGGATTTGCTTCAACTGGTAAAAGTACACTTGCAAAACGCTTAGCTAAACATCTTAACTACATATATGTTGATTCAGGTTCAATGTATAGAGCAATTACTTATTATGCGTTAACAAATAATTACCTTCCATTTAATGATACTAATCTTAGAGATTTTTCAAAGAAATTACCTTCAATTAAGCTAAATTTTGTATTTAATAGTAATTTGGGTTATTCTGAAATATTTTTAAATGACAATAACGTAGAAAAAGAAATCAGATCTATCGAAGTTTCTAATCACGTTAGTTCAGTTGCTACTGTTTCATTTATAAGAAAACATATGGTAAATCTTCAAAAAGAAATCAGCTTAAATAAGGGTGTTGTGATGGATGGAAGAGATATAGGTTCAGTTGTTTTTCCAAACGCTGAATTAAAACTTTTTTTAAACGCCTCTGCGGAAGTCAGGGCTAAGAGAAGACATTCTGAATACATTAAACAAAATGTCAATGTTGATTATTCTGAAGTTTTAAATAATTTACAGACAAGAGACTTAGATGATTCTAACAGACAAGACTCTCCTTTAATAGTTGCCAATGATGCAATCGAAATTGATAACTCTTTTATGACAATTGATGAACAACTTATTCTTGTTAAAAATATTTTAAAAGATAAATTTAATCTTTAATAATATTATTATTGCCAATTTAATTTAATATGTTTATTTTCGCGCTTCCTTTTGGTAACTTGTTCGATATGACAAAAGGTATGATAAAATATAGTTAACCCTTCTAAAAGTTAATTACTTAAATCTATCGAAAGCTTTTAGAATACAAATTAACTCAGATATGTCTGAAGAATTAAATAAAGAAACTGTAGATGAAGTTTCTAAATCAGTAGAAACTACTGAATCAAATGAGCAACCTGCTCAAAAAGAACAAAAAATATCACCTGAAGAATTTTTAAAGGATTTTAATTGGCACAATTACGAAGAAGGAATTGATCCAATTGAGGATTCTAAACTTGTTGAATTTGAAGGTTTAGTAAAAGAAAATTTTGTAGATACCTTAACAGATGAAGTTGTTGAAGGTGTTGTTGTTAATATTAGTGATAGAGATGCTATTATTGATATTAATGCAAAGTCTGAAGGCGTTATTTCATTAAATGAATTTAGATATAATCCAGGATTAAAAGTAGGTGATAAAGTTGAGGTTTTAATTGATATTAGAGAAGATGCTACTGGTCAATTAATATTATCTCACAGAAAAGCTAGAGTAATCATGGCTTGGGATCGCGTAAACAATGCGCACGATACAGGTGAAATTGTTAATGGTTTTGTAAAATGTAGAACAAAAGGAGGAATGATTGTTGATGTTTTTGGTATTGAAGCTTTCTTACCTGGATCTCAAATTGATGTTAAACCCATTAGAGATTATGATGTTTATGTTAATAAAACAATGGAATTTAAAGTTGTTAAAATTAATCATGAATTCAAAAATGTAGTCGTTTCTCATAAAGCATTAATTGAAGCTGATATAGAACAACAAAAGAAAGAGATAATTAAACAATTAGAAAAGGGTCAAGTTCTAGAAGGAACTGTTAAGAACATAACATCCTATGGTGTATTTATGGATCTTGGTGGAGTAGATGGTCTTATTCATATTACTGATTTGTCTTGGTCTAGAATTAATCATCCTAGTGAGATTGTTGAATTAGATGCAAAAATTAATGTAGTTATTCTAGACTTTGATGAAGATAAATCTAGAATCCAATTAGGTCTTAAACAACTAAGTAAACACCCTTGGGAAGCATTGTCTGATGATGTTAAAGTTGGAGATAAAGTTAAAGGTAAGGTCGTAGTTATTGCTGATTACGGTGCTTTTATAGAATTAGCTGAAGGAGTTGAAGGGTTAGTCCACGTTTCTGAAATGTCTTGGTCTACCCATTTAAGATCTGCAGGTGATTTTGTAAAAGTTGGTGATGAAATTGAAGCAATGATAATAACTTTTGATAGAGAGGATAGAAAAATGTCTCTTGGTATCAAACAATTGACACCTGATCCTTGGACCGATATAACCTCAAAATATCCTATTGGTTCAAAACAAACAGGTACAGTTAGAAACTTTACTAATTTTGGTGTTTTTGTTGAGTTAGAAGAAGGAATTGATGGATTGATATATATATCAGACCTTTCATGGACTAAAAAGATCAAACATCCAAGTGAATTTTGTGCTGTTGGAGATAAAATAGAAGTTGTTACCCTAGAACTAGATGTCGAAAATAGAAAGCTTAGTTTAGGTCACAAACAAACATTAGATAATCCTTGGGACAAGTATGAAAACGAATTTACTTTAAACTCTGTTCATACATTCGATATATTTGAGATTGTTGATAAAGGCGCTACCGTAAAGTTTAACGATGATATTACTGCTTTTATTCCTTCCAGATATTTAGTGAAAGAGGACGGTTCTATGTTAGTTAAAGGTGAATCAGCTGAATTCAAGGTTATTGAGTTCAACAAAGATTCTAAACGTGTTGTAGCTTCTCATACATCTGTGTTTAAAGATGTCGAAGCGGAAAACATTAAAGTTGCTAACAAGAAGAATAAAAAAGAAAAATCCGACTCTAAAAATACTTTAGGTGATGCAAATGAACAGTTGCAAGAGCTCAAAGATAAAATGGATGGAAAATAATTTTTATAAAAGCCTTTCTTTTGAAAGGCTTTTTTTTTAACTTAAATTCTATAAATAATTAAATAGAAATTGATGAGTAAAAATATCATACTTAATGATGAAGAGATAGATATTATTCTACAAAGACTTGCTTGTCAATTAATTGAAAATCATCAAGACTTTTCAAACTCAATTTTAATAGGACTTCAGCCTCGAGGTAAATCACTTTTAAATAGGATAGTTCAAATTTTAACTCAGACTTATAATATTTCTGATCTTAATTATGGTTTGCTAGATATAACTTTTTACAGAGATGACTTTAGAAGAAATGAAAAGATACTTGAGGCTAATACTACTGATAATCTTCAGGTTGAAGGTAAGAATGTTGTATTTATTGATGATGTTTTATTTACAGGAAGAACAATAAGAGCTGCACTAACTGCAGTTGAAACATTTGGAAGACCAAATAATATTGAACTACTGACTTTAATTGATAGAAGATTTAGTAGACATTTACCAATTCAGCCAGACTACAGAGGCAGACAAATCGATGTGTATGATAATCAAAAAGTAGTTGTTGATTGGGATAAAGAAACAGGAAAAGACTGTGTCTATATAATAAATAAGGTATGAATGAATTGAGTGTTAATCATTTGTTAGGCATAAAGCATTTAAACATTAATGACCTAAATCTTATATTTAAAACAGCTGATCATTTTAAAGAAGTTATCAATCGTTCCATTAAAAAAGTACCTTCTCTTAGAGATATTACAATTGCAAATTTATTTTTTGAAAACTCTACACGAACTAAATTATCTTTCGAGTTAGCAGAAAAAAGATTATCTGCAGATGTTATTAACTTTTCATCTGCTCAATCGTCGGTAAAAAAGGGTGAAACTCTTATCGATACTGTAAATAATATCTTATCGATGAAGGTAGATATGGTTGTTTTGAGACACCCTAACCCAGGAGCAGCAGAGTTACTTGCTAGTAATGTTGATGCTACTATAATTAATGCTGGAGATGGTGCTAATGAGCATCCAACTCAAGCTTTACTTGACTCATACTCCATGAGAGAAAAATTAGGTGATCTTAAAAATAAGAACATATTAATTGTAGGAGATATATCGCATAGTAGAGTAGCGCTTTCTAACATTTATGCATTACAGTTACAAGGTGCTAATGTTATGGTTTGTGGCCCTAAAACACTTATTCCAAAATATTTACATAAATTAGGAGTATTAGTTGAGCATGATTTTTTAAAAGCGCTCAAATGGTGTAATGTAGTTAATATGCTTAGGTTACAAAATGAAAGAATGACTGATAGTTTTTTTCCATCTGTTAGAGAATATGTTCAACAATACGGGCTTACATTAGACATATTAAATTCTTTAGATAAAGATATATATATTATGCATCCTGGTCCAATTAACAGAGGTGTAGAGATTTCTAGTGATGTAGCAGATTCTAAAAACTCTATAATACTAGATCAAGTAGAGAATGGAGTCGCTATTAGAATGTCAATTATTTATCTTTTAGCTCAAAAAAAACCTTTGAATAAATAAATTTGAAAATTACAATAATTGGTTGTTACAGTGCTATGCCCAAAATAGGTAACAATTTATCTTCTCAGGTAATTGAAATTCAGAATGAAGTTTTTTTAATTGATTGTGGAGAAGGAACTCAAGTTGGTTTAAGAAAAAATAAAATAAATTTCTCCCGTATTAAACATATATTTATATCCCATTTACACGGAGATCACTATTTTGGTTTGGTAGGATTAATATCTACTTTTTCTCTGTTAAATAGATTAGTAGATCTTCACGTCTACGGACCACTAGGTATAAAAGAATTAATAATAAATCAAATTAAAGCCTCAGGTTCTTGGACAAAATATAATTTAATTTTTCATGAATTAAGTTCTAATGAATCAGAATTAATTTATAGTACTGACTTTATTGAAGTTTTCACTATACCGTTATCTCACAGAATCTATACTAACGGTTTTTTATTTAAAGAAGTAAATCTCCCTTTGACCTTAAATATAGATGCTATTGAAAAATATAATGTGAACATTGCCTATTCAAATAAATTAAAGCAAGGTTTTGATGTTGTAAATGAAAAAGGGGTAGTAATTAAAAATAGTATACTTACTAGAACTGGAAAAATTCCTAAATCCTATGCATATTGTTCAGATACAGAATATGATGAGTCTATTGTTAAGCATATAAATAATTGTGATGCTTTGTATCATGAATCTACATTTTTAGAAAAACATATTAAATTAAGTAAAAAAACAAAACATTCTACTGCAAAACAGGCTGCAAAGATTGCAAAATTATCCAACGTTAAGTTGTTAATTTTAGGCCATTATTCTTCCCGCTATGATAATATTGATGTATTTAAAATTGAAGCAAAAACCGAATTTGAAAATATTGTGTTAGCAGAGGATAATAAAATAATTGAAATATAATTTATTAATTAATTTATAGTCATTAAATTTGGTTTATGACATTAAAATCAGACTTAGGTAGTTATAGAAAAAGTTATTCAAAAAACACCATTTTTGAATTTAAAGATTTCAATAATCCGTTAGCCTTATTTAGCCAATGGTTTAAAGATTTTGATAACGATATTACTAATTCTGAAGCTAATGCCATGAGCTTGTCGACTATAAGTATTGATGGCTTTCCTAAAAATAGAATTGTTTTACTAAAAGAGTTTAACGAAGACGGGTTTACTTTTTATACTAACTACAATAGTGATAAGGGCTTGTCTATAAGTAAAAATAATAAAGTTTGTTTATCTTTTTTTTGGGAAGAACATGAGAGACAAGTAATAATTAAAGGTCATGCAGAAAAAATATCAGATTTTAAAAGTAAAGAATATTTTAAATCTAGACCTAGAGGTAGCCAACTTGGCGCTATAGTTTCAGATCAAAGTACAGTCATTGATTCTAAAAAGAAATTAGTCAGTAGGTTATATGATTTAGAAAATAAATATATGAACTCAAGTATTCCAAAACCTTCTCACTGGGGAGGTTATATTGTTTCACCTGTTGAGTATGAATTTTGGCAAGGAGGAGAGAATAGATTACATGACAGAGCTAGGTTTTTACGTGAAAATAATTCTTGGACAAAGGAAAGACTATCTCCATGATAAAAATACAGAAATATGCTGCTGTTGATATTGGCTCTAACGCTGTAAGACTATTAATCTGTAGTGTCATTTCACAAGAAAAGAATATTGTAGAAGTAAAAAAAATAAGTTTAGTTAGAGTACCAATTAGGCTAGGTTTAGATGGTTTTTTAAAAAATAAAATAAAAACAGAAAACCGTATTCGACTAAATGATGCTATGAGTGCTTTCAAGCTTCTTATGAAGATTCATAATGTTTCAAAGTATAAAATCTGTGCAACTTCTGCTATGAGAGAAGCAACTAACACTAAAGATATAATTAGTGATATTTATTCTAATACTGGATTAAAAATTGATGTAATTTCAGGTAAAGACGAAGCTTCATTAATAGCAGATACATTTTTTGCTAATCATTTTAATTTTAATGAGACTTATTTGTTTATAGATATAGGTGGGGGAAGTACTGAATTGAGTATAATTTTTAAAGGTGTAATAATTGCTTCTAAATCTTTTAAGCTTGGTACGATTAGATTTTTAAATGACCTTGTAAAAAAGAAAACTTGGACCGATTATAAAAAATGGATTAAAACAAATACAAAAGAATTTAATAATATTATTATAATTGGATCTGGAGGCAATATTAATAAAATTTTAAAAGAATCTAAAAAAGCTATTAATCAATCTATTTCCTATTCTTTCATAGAGAAATTTTACAAAAAAATATCTAATTTATCTTACGAAGAAAGAATAACTAAATTAGGTTTTAACCCTGATAGATCAGATGTAATTGTACCTGCAACAAAACTTTTAATTAAATCCATGCAATACGCTAAATCAAAAGAGGTGGTAGTTCCCAGAATAGGATTAGCAGATGGAATAATTAGAAAATTAAATAATGCAGATTCTTTTGGTGATGATTTGAATGATTTAAATACTTAATTTAAAATCTACTCTCAATTTTTCGATTAAAGTGTTTTTGCTTTTTAATAAATCATATTTTTCTTTTGAAGTGTAGGTGAATTTTTTTTCAATCTTTTCATTGATTGTTATTTTTAGTTTTATATCATAATTATTTAGGTCTTTTCGGATAAATTTTAATAAATCATGCTGATTAGACTCCAGCTCAATTTTATTAGTGCTATTAGGTAGTTCTAAACATATATTGTTCTCATTTAACTTGGGAGTATCTATTCTTAAAATTGAAGCTAGATTATATCTCCCTGAGTTCTCTATTTTTTCTGAATATTTATTCCACGACATTACGAGATCTACTTCTGTAAATTTGTCTTTTGCTAACTTTTCAGGATCAACAATCGATTCATTAGATTTAAACTCATGATTTTTTATAGTTTTTATACTCTTAAGAGAAAGACCCGAGTTACCACTTGTTTTTATATCTAATTTTGGTTTTTCAACTTTAATTCTTGTTGGATTGACAGTAGGAGTAATACTTTTAGTATTATTAAAATATTCAAAAGGAATTATTTTAAAACTAGATTTTTTTTTTTGATCAACTAAAGTTAATGATCCGATTTGCATTACAGTTAATTCTACTAATAATCTTTGATTAACACTAGATCGGTAACTTATTTCACATTTGTTTAATAACTCTAAACAATTAATTATGATTTCAGGTGATATCTTTTTTGCTTGATCAATAATTTTTCGTTTTGAATTATCAGAATAGTCTAATAATATAATTGTTTTTTCATTTTTAGAGATCAATAAGTTCCTACAATAAGTAGATAAGCCGGAAATATAATTTATGGCCTCAAAACCTTTTGAGATTACTGAATCTAACAATAAAAGTAATTCAGGTATTTTGTTTTCTAAAATTAAATCAATAGAATTTGAATATATCTCTTGATCCAATACATTTAGATTAATGCTAACGTCTTTAACAGTTATTTCTTTATTGTTATAGCTTAATATTCTATCAAATATTGACAGTGCATCTCTCATCGCACCGTCAGCTTTATTTGCAATTATATCTAATGCCTCTGATTCAAATTCAACTCCTTCCTTTTTACAAATCTTTATTAAATACTCAACAATATCTTTATTAGTAATTCTCTTAAAGTCATAGATTTGACATCTTGATAAAATAGTTGGAATAATTTTATGTTTTTCAGTAGTAGCAAGAATAAATATACAATGTTTAGGAGGCTCTTCAAGAGTTTTTAAAAACGCATTAAATGCAGAAGTAGATAGCATATGTACCTCATCAATAATGTAGACTTTATATTTTCCTAGTTGTGGTGGTATTCTAACTTGCTCAGTTAAATTTCTAATATCATCAACACTATTATTAGAAGCAGCATCAAGTTCAAAAATATTATAGGCAAAATCTTGATTATCATTGTCTATAGAACTATTAATCATTTTTGCTAATATTCTAGCACAACTTGTTTTACCAACTCCTCTGGGTCCTGTAAACAACAATGCTTGGGCAAGTTGATTATTTGTTATAGCATTTACAAGAGTGGATGTAATGGCTTCTTGACCAGCAACTTCATCAAAAGTCCTGGGTCTATATTTTCTCGCTGAAACAATGTATTCTTCCATACCAGTAATCAATATACACAAATTTATTAATTCAATATCAATATTTTAACTATGGAAATATAAAATCAATTAATTTATCAACAATTGATTACTTTTGCATTTAGTAATTCGCCTTGTCGCTATTTTTTTTAATAGAGGAAAGTCCGGACACTAAAGTACATCATAGTGGTTAATAGCCACCAATTGAGAAATTAGGAAAAGTGCAACAGAAAGTATGTACAGGTTAAGCTGTAGTGAAACCAGGTAAACTCTATGAAGTGCAATGCCATGTAAACCAACGCTTAAGAGTTGTACGCTCAATGTTGGAGGGTAGGCAGCTAGAATATGTTGGTAACAACTTATCGAGATAAATGACAAGGGCTTTTAATTAAGTACAGAATCCGGCTTATAGATTTACTAAAATTTAAAAGCGAGTGTTTAATTATACTCGCTTTATTTTTTTAAAAAGGTAAAATAACAACTCCCATATCTCCTTTTTTTAAAGAAATATTGATTTAACTCAAGAGATATATCTTTTGAATGTTCGATTATTAGAACTCCATCATCATTAATTAGATTTTTTGAAAAAACTAATTCAATCATACTATTTAGATAAGCTTCATCAAAGCTGTATGGTGGATCTGAAAATATTATATCACTTTTTTTTTCTATTTTATTTAAGAAATTAATAACATCAGATTTTATTACACTGATATTTATATTAAATTCTTTAGAAGTTTTTTTAATAAAATTAATACAGTTAATGTTGTTGTCTACAGATATTATGTTTTTAACTCCTCTGGAAGCAAATTCATAGCTTATATTTCCTGATCCAGAAAATAAATCGATTACTGATATTTCATTAAATTCATATAAATTGGATAAGATATTAAAAATAGATTCTTTAGACATATCTGTTGTAGGTCTAATTGGTAAGTTATTAGGCGCTTTAATTTTTCTTCCTCTGTGACTTCCAGAAACAATTCTCATTTATAATGAATTGTATGTTAATTTGTGCTTAAAATTTAAATAGAATTTATGATTTAAATCTATGTTTGATTCATAAATACTAACATTTCTTATGTATTTGAAAATCATATTATATGTAGATTCATTAAAATTACCAGCAATAATTACAGGACTGTTTTCAGGGTTTAAGTTGAGCTGTTCAAAACAAAATAAAACATAGTAGACTATATCTTCATTTGTAGAATAATCGAAAGTGTTAATGAATTTTAATTGATTATCAGAAATTAGAATAATATCAATTTTAGAATTATTTATATTTAGATATAAATTTGAGTTTGTATTATTTTTTTCAATTTTGTGAATCTCATTTATTAAATCGGTAGTATAATGCTTTTGTGTGACTTTCTTTGAATATTTCTGAAGATTGGAGATGTTAAACTTTATTGGAACAAAAACGTTAATAGATTCATTAATTTTAATTATATCATATTGAAATTCATCATTTGCAAGAAGAGAATTATTAAATTTTAAATAATTTTTGATGTTGTTTTTATCAAATAGAGCTTGAGGTACTATTGTATGCAAACTGTTATAGTGATTAACAGTAATTAAATTTAGCAAATTACTATCTTCCTTGGCGTCAAAATATTTTGATATTATATCCTCAACGTTAGCTGAATCCTCAAATGTAATATCTGTATAATCTAATAAGATATTTTCAATATTATCATAAAGTATGAAACGAATCTCATTATAACCAATGTCAATAGTTAGATTTATAATTGAAAAAGAATCTAGATTATTGATTTTTCGTATAGTTTTTAGGCCAGTTACCATTTGTATTAACTTCTTCCATTGACCCAACCTTCAAAGAAGAACCATTAACACCATCAACTGATTGGACAAGGTTTTCCTTGTTAATTAAGTCTATATTTTGATCAAAGAGAATTACAGACTTATCTACTTTACATTCAAATACAGGAATATCTAATCCATTTTGTTCTATGAATCCACTATTTAATTCAAACTTAATATTATCATCTTCTGCTCCTGGGACATACATCATTTTTGTATATCTATTATCAGCTCCAAATAATGAATCTTTGACAGAAACAAATCCCAAGGTATCAACAATAACAATATCCTTGTAGGTTTTAACACCACCATATCTTTTTGTCATTTCTTTATCTAGGATGCTTGAGTCTCTTCTTTGTGTTAATGTAAAAGAATCTAATTCTATAAATTTCACCAAACTATCCCAGTTGCTTTCAAACTGCCCCTTTACAGATCTGTGGGCTAATTCTGAATCACGAATATCAATCAATCTCTTTATTACTCTTTGATATCTAACTTCCTTTAAATCATCAAATTGAATTACTTCATAAACTGAATCGATTGTCTTGTATGAAAAAACCGCAATAAATCCCCATAGAGTAATAAGAATATATTTCTTGAATTTGCTTTGAAATGCATCTGAGTTAATCCAATACAAAAGACCGAATAAGATTGATAACACTAAAATTAAAGAAAAAATTTGTAGGTAGTATGATAAGGGCATTTGAATGGGTTTAAAATTTAAAAGGCCAAAATACAATTTTTTTTTATTTGTTAAAATGATTGTAGAGAAAAAACATTTATATCTTTGATTTTTAATTACATAATTATTTAATGAAGTTTAAAGAGTTTTACAATTTAGCAAAGAATCATTTTTCATTTAAACTTACTACTAAGCAAGACTTAACATTATATAAATTATCAGAATTTATCCTAAATGAAGATGATAACTCGTTATTTATACTCAAAGGATATGCAGGAACTGGAAAAACAACTATACTCTCTTCAATAATTAATAATCTATGGAAAATAAAAAAATCTGGTGTTTTAATGGCTCCAACTGGTAGAGCAGCTAAAGTTTTATCAAATTACACAAATACTGAAGCCAATACTATTCATAAAAAAATATATTTTCCTAAAAAAAATTCATCAGGAAACATTGATTTTGTTTTGCAGACGAACAAGTCAAAAAACACAATTTTTATCGTTGATGAAGCTTCAATGATTTCTAGTACATCTCAAAATAAAAAACTTTTTGATACTACTTCTTTACTTTCAGATTTAATTCAATTTGTTTATTCCGGCTATAAATGTAAAATTATTTTTATTGGTGATACTGCTCAGCTGCCACCAGTTAATTCTAAACTAAGCCCATCTCTAGACCCTGATTATTTAAGAGAAAACTACAATAAAAATGTATTATCTATTGAATTAGATGAAGTTGTTCGTCAAGAGGTTTTATCAGGAATATTAAATAACGCCACGATATTAAGAGAGTCACTTATTGATGAAGATTTTGAGGAGTTTAAGTTTAATATTTCAGGCTTTAACGATATTATCAGACTTCAAGATGGAGAAGACATTATTAATTCATTAACAGATAGTTATAATATTTTTGGAAAAGAAGAAACTGCATTGATAGTAAGGTCTAATAAGAGAGCTAATTTATATAATCAACAAATTAGAAATAGAATTCTTTTTAATGAAAATGAACTTTCGGTTGGAGATAATTTAATGGTTGTTAAAAATAATTACTATTGGTTAAAGAGTACTTCAGAAGCAGGTTTTATTGCTAATGGAGACATAATTAAGATTTTAGAAATAAGTAGAATTGTTGATCTTTATGATTTTCGTTTTGCTGAAGTTTCTGTACAAATGATTGATTATCCAAAAATGAAGCCATTTGATACAGTTTTAATGTTAGATACTATTAATCTAGAAACTCCATCTTTAAATTATGAGAAGGCTAACCATTTGTACAATGAAGTTATGAAAGATTATGTTTCTGAAAAAGTTAAATATAAGAGATTTTTAAAAGTTAAGAATAATAAATATTTTAATGCCCTTCAGGTTAAATTTTCTTATGCTATGACTTGTCATAAATCACAAGGTGGTCAATGGACCTCGGTTTTTGTTGAACAACCTTATCTACCTAACGGAATTGATAAAGATTTTATCAGATGGTTATATACAGCTTTAACAAGAGCCAAAGAAAAACTATATCTTATTGGTTTTAAGGATGATTTTTTTTCTGAATAAGTATTATAATTCAGTATTTTTGATTAAAATTAACGTATGAAAATAACTGCACTAATTCCAGCTAGATTATCTTCAACTAGATTTGACAGGAAACTACTGATGGATCTTTGTGGTAAATCTATAATTTTAAGAACTTACGAATCTGTTGTTGAAACTGGATTATTTCATTCTGTATATGTTGTTACTGAAGACAAGGAAATTTATAATGAGATAGTCAACGCTGGGGGTAATTCAATTTTAAGTAAAAATAAGCATGAATCTGGAAGTGATAGAATAGCTGAAGCTTGTGTATCAATTCATTCTGATGCTTTTGTTAATATTCAAGGAGATGAGCCATTTATTGATTCATCTAGTCTTAATAAATTAGTCTTTGAGTTAAATAATTCTGATCACGTCTCATTAATGATTAATATTTCTGATATTAATGAAATAAATGATCCAAATAACGTTAAGGTTATTGTGGATTCTGAAAATTATGCTTTGTATTTTTCTAGAAGTGTAATTCCATTTTGCAGGGACGTTAATACTGCTGAAGTAACTTATTACAAACATATTGGAGTTTATGGTTTTACAAAACAAGCTTTGGTAAATTTCTCCAAATTACCACCATCCAAACTGGAATTAGTAGAGAAAATTGAAGCTATAAGAATTGTTGAAAATGGGAGTAGAATAAAAATGATTGAAACAGATTTTTTAGGAGTAGGTATTGATACTAAAGAAGATTTGGATTTAGCAATATCAATTTGGTCAAAAAAATAAATACATGAGAATTTTATCAAAATTTATATATTTTCAAATCTTAGGCTGGAAAGTAAAAGGAAATATTAATTTTTCTACAGATAAGTTAAAAAAATGTATTATTATTCCTGTTCCTCACACTAGTTGGCATGACTTTTATATAGGCGTATTACTTAGGTCTGTTTGTAATGTAAAAACTAGTTTTTTAGCAAAAAAAGAGCTGTTTTTTTTTCCTCTTTCTATTATTTTAAAATGGTTAAATTTTGTTCCTGTAGATAGATTTAAAAAAGGAAACAAAGTTGATATAATTGCATCTATTTTTAATGAAAAATCAGAATTTAGAATTGGATTAGCACCGGAGGGAACTAGAGCTAAGGTTGATAAATTAAGAACAGGTTTCTATCATATTGCAAAAAAGGCAAATGCCCCAATTATTATGGTGACTTTAGACTATACAAACAAAGTAAATACCATATCAGAACCTTTTTACCCTACAAATGATATAGATAAAGACTTTATTTTTATCGAAAGTTTTTTTAAAGGAATCAAGGGTAAAATTAAAGATCGTAGTTTTAATTAAAAAATACTTTTTCTTCAATTGACTTCCATAGGAGTAAGGATGCTGTACTGTTGTAAGGTGACCATGATTTGATTAAGTTATCTAATTCACTATTTTTTAAATCATCCATTTTATAATTTTTTTTAACACTGTTTATTAGCGCTATATCTCCTTTGGAAAAAATATTAGGTTTACCTAGCTCAAACATTAAGAACATTTCAACAGTCCATTTACCAATTCCTTTAATAGATATTAATTCTTTTTGCATTTTTTCTTCACTTAAATGAAGAAATTCTTTTTCGTTTTTTATAAAAAAAGAAAATACATTTTTTATATATGCAACTTTTCTGAACGAAACTCCAATTGATTGAATTTTATTATCATCTAAATTAATAATTTCTTGAAAAGACAAGTTTTCTATAAGTAAGGCAAATCTTTTTTTAATAGTAATAGCAGCTTTAAAGCTAATTTGTTGATCAATAATTAAGTTGGAGAGTGATAATGCATAATTAGTAGATCTATAATCATCAAGTGATATTTTATCATGATATTTTTCGATCAGAAAATTCATGACTGGATCTTTTTTTAAATGTTTGAAGGCTTTTGTAAACATTTATTAACTCATTGTGTGATAAACGTTTTGAACATCATCATCGTTTTCAATTTTTTCTAAAAGCTTTTCAATATCTGCTATTTCTTCTTCGTTTATTTCTTTTGTAACATTAGGTATTCTATCAAAACCAGATGAATTAATGGTAATTTTTCTTTTTTCTAGTTCAGATTGAATTACTCCAAAGCAGTCAAAAGGAGCGTAAATTAATATTTCATCTTCTTCAACAAACAACTCTTCAACTCCAAAGTCTATTAATTCTAATTCCAGGTCTTCAATATCTAAATCTTGTTTTTTAATTTTAAAATTACAAATATGATCAAACATAAATATCACAGAGCCAGATGTACCTAAATTGCCATCACATTTGTTAAAATAACTTCTTATGTTAGCTACTGTTCTAGTGTTGTTATCTGTAGCTGTTTCTACTAATATTGCTATCCCGTGAGGGCCGTATCCCTCAAATAAAACTTCTTTATAATCACCTTGACTTTTATCACTTGCTCTTTTAATTGCTCTTTCAATATTGTCTTTCGGCATATTTACCGATTTTGCATTTTGTATTACAGCTCTTAGTTTTGAGTTGGAATCTGGATCTGCTCCACCTTCTTTTACAGCCATGACTATATCTTTGCCAATTCTAGTAAAGGCCTTACTCATAGCAGACCATCTTTTCATTTTCCTTGCCTTCCTAAATTCAAATGCTCTTCCCATAATTTTTAATTAATTTCAATTGCAAAATACAAAACCTTTATTTTATTTAATTGTATTTATAATTGAATTAGCTTTAAAATCTAAATATTTTGGTAACTTTTTATTCTTATTAAATAATGCAATATATCTGTTATCATTTGTTGTGTAAACATATTTTAGTCTGTATGAATCAATTTTAAGAGCTTTTAAAATTTCTTTAATTAAATCTACATGATGAATCAGATCTTTACTGCCTAAATGAATAATTCCATTTATTTTTTTATTTATAATATGATGTATAAATAGTGTAATTTTTTTAATGTTGATGATATTAATAATTAAATTAGGAAATACTTCAATTGGAATGTCCAACTTTACTTCATTTTTTATTTTTTTTATATGAAGTGAATTCATTCCCACAAGAAATGGAACGCGGATAATGGTATATTTATTTTCGTCTAATTTTAAAAGTTTGTTTTCGATTTTTATTTTTAAGTATCCAAAATTACTTTTGGAAAAGGTTTTGTCAAATTCATAATTTGGATAATTCTTATAGCCGTCAAATACACTTGAAGATGATATAAAAATGATTTTACATTCATAATTGTTTATATAGTCTATTATGTAATCATGACTATTAATTATTGCATTGTAATCACCTTTAGCAGCAGAAATAATAATTGAAGGTTTTACTTTTTTAAATATTTTCCTAAAAGATAATGATGTAGCAGAATTTAAATCACAATAAAAGAAATGTTTATTATTTTTATATTTATTGCTAGAGTAGTAGGTCGCATAAGTATCAAAATATGGATTTAGCTCTTTATATATATTATTCCCAATATATCCACTACCACCAATTATTAATATTCTTTGTTTAATAATTTATGCTTTAAATGGTAATTTTACAATTTTAGATTTAATGAACTTCTCTCTAATTTTAACAAATATAAACTCACCTTTTTGTGAATGGTCTGAACTGACATAACCAAGACCAATTCCTTTGCTAAAACTTGGTGACATTGTTCCTGATGTTACGAAACCAATTTTTGTATTTTCATTAGAATAAATCTCATAATCTTTTCTAGGTATTCCTCTTTCAATAGTTTCAAATGCAATTAGTTTTCTTTTAGGGCCAATTTCTTTTTCGACTTTAAGATATTGTGAATTTGTAAATTCTTTTGTAAATTTTGTTATCCATCCAAGTCCTGCTTCAATTGGAGATGTATTTTCATTTATGTCATTACCATATAAACAGTAGCCCATTTCAAGTCTAAGAGTATCTCTGGCTGCTAAACCTATTGGTTTAATATTATATTCTGCTCCTTTATCAAAAACTTTATTCCAAATTTCAATGGCTTGGTCATTTTTACAGTAAATTTCAAAACCACCGCTGCCTGTATATCCAGTAGCAGAAATAATAACATCATCAAAACCTGCAAATAAGCCTTGTTTGAAATGATAAAAAGCAATGTTATTTAACTCTATGTTAGTTAGAGACTGCATTGCATCTATGGCCTTTGGTCCTTGTATAGCTAAAAGTGAGTATTTTTCAGATTCATCTTTTATTGAAACGCCATATTTGTTCTTAGAATTAATCCAATTTAAATCTTTTTCAATATTACTGGCATTTACTACTAGCAAATATTTTTCATCATTAAATTTGTAAAGAATCAGATCGTCAACTATTCCATTTTCATCATTTGGCATGCATGTATATTGAGCTTGATCGTTAACTAATATTGATACATCATTACTTAAAATAGATTGTAAAAAGTCAGTAGACTTTTCTCCACTAATAAAAAACTCACCCATATGAGATACATCGAAAACTCCTAAAGAATTTCTTACTGATAAGTGTTCTGCTTTGACACCTTCGTATTGAATAGGCATATTGTATCCAGCAAATTCTACCATTTTAGCTCCCAGGCTAATATGTATGTCATTGAGTGCAGTATTTTTCATATCTTGTTTTTGGATTTGTAAAATTAATAATTAATAGTAGAACCGTAGTAATTATAAAACTGATTTATGCGTTTTTTTTTAACAATACATTTTTGTTTCTTTTTATCCTTTCTTTCTTTTTCTCAAGGATTGATGGACCCAAAAAACAGTACAACTAGACAGGACACTCTTAGAGGTTCAATAACTGCTGAACGATCTTGGTGGGATTTAAATTACTATCATTTAGATATCTCTGTAAATCCAGATAAAAAATATATTGAAGGATCTAATTTAGTTTACTATACAGTTTTAAATACTAATAATGTTTTTCAAATTGATTTACAAGAACCTCTGGAATTACTAATGGCTAAACAAGAAGGGGAGGAGTTAGAAATTAAAAATGAAGGGAATGCTTACTTCATAACTCTTAAAAAAGATCAAATACTAGGTTCGTTAGAAAAAATTAAATTGTTTTACAAAGGTAATCCAAGAGAAGCAGTTAATGCTCCTTGGGATGGAGGAATTTCTTGGGAGAAAGATGATAATGGAAATCATTTCATTGCATCTTCATGTCAAGGTCTTGGAGCGAGTGTTTGGTGGCCTAACAAAGATCATATGTATGATGAGGTAGACAGTATGAAAATTAGTGTAAATGTTCCTAAAGGCTTGACTAATGTTTCAAATGGGAGGCTTTTAGAAATAGAAGAAAAATTAGATTCTAATACCTTTCATTGGTTTGTTAATAACCCTATTAATAATTATGGAGTTAACATTAATATTGGAGATTATGTAAGCTTCTCAGAAGTTTATAATGGAGAAAACGGAAACCTTGATTTAGATTATTTTGTTCTTAGCTATAATTTAGATAAGGCTAAAGAACATTTCAAAGAAGTTCCTAAAATGCTAGATGCTTTTGAACACTGGTTTGGACCTTATCCATTTTATGATGATGGTTACAAGATAGTTCAAACTCCCTATTTAGGAATGGAGCATCAAAGCTCCATTACTTATGGTAATAAGTTTATGAAGGGTTATTTAGGTAGAGATCTTTCTAGAACAGGGTGGGGAATGAAATTTGATTATATTATTATCCATGAATCTGGTCATGAGTGGTTTGCAAATAACATTACCTATAAAGACATTGCAGATATGTGGATTCATGAAGGTTTTACTACTTATTCTGAAAATTTATACCTTGATTATCATTATGGAAAACAAGCTTCATCTGAATATGTTATTGGAACGAGAAGAGGTATTAGTAATACAAAAACAATAATTGGAGAATATGATGTTAATAGAGAAGGTTCTGGTGATATGTACTCAAAAGGGGCTAATTTATTACATACCATTCGTACAATATGTGGTGATGATGAAAAGTGGAGAAATATTTTAAGAGGATTAAATAAAGAATTTTATCATAAAACAGTAACAACTAAGGAAATAGAAAATTATATTTCTAAATCTATGAATGTTGATTTATCTAAAGTATTTGACCAATATTTAAGAGATGTTAGAATACCAATATTTGAATATGAAATCAATAATGGAGAATTTAAGTACCGATGGAGTAATGTAATCACAGGATTTGATATGCCTGTTGAAATAAATTTAGATAATAAATCGATTAAGTTATTTCCAGTGATGGATTGGAAGTATCTTAAAACGATAGAAGGAAATATAGAGATAAATAAAAACTATTACGTAAAATCTAATGAAATTTTTAATAAGATATAAAATGTGTATAAGGTTTTTTTTATCTTCATTTTAAATACCTAAGCTATTAAATAACTCTACTAGTTTTGGATCAGATGGCCTTGGTGCATTTCCACTCACAATATTACCATCTGGGTCTATAAGTAAAAACCTTGGAATTGAATCAATTCCATATGCTTTAGTAAATTTGGAATTAAATGCATTGTCTGCAAAAAGTTGAATTCCAGTTAATTCTTTTTCAACTATCATTTTTCTCCAAGCTTCATAATTATACCTAGGTCTGTTTCTTTCGTCAATAGAAATGCTTACAAAGTGTATGTTTTTATTTTCGTATTTTTTTTCAATAACTTTTAAACTTGGTATCTCTCTTATGCAAGGTCCACACCAGGTAGCCCAAACATCTATATATACATATTTTCCTTTCAAGTCAGATAAAGAAGTTCTTTCACCATTAAAATTTTCATAGTTATTAAAAACAGGGGATTTCATTCCCTTTTCTAAATTTCGCAGAATATTAAATTTATTAGTCAATTTTGAGATTGTTAAACTATCAATTCCAGTAGATTCAAATTCCTTAGCTAGATCTATTAGGGTTTCATATAAATCTTTATTTTTTTCATTTCCTGCTGAAAGCAAATAAACTCCTTGGTTTACTAGATCTCTTTTTATTATAGTTGATTTAGATAAATTTAGTTTACGAAGATCTTCTTTTAAATTATCAGATTTATTAAATATGTTTTGATAATAGGACATAACTAGATTTTTAAAATCTGGAAACAAAATATAATCATCTTGGTTCGTATAATCAATCGATTTTAATGGGCTCATGAATGACTCATCATAAACGGCTTCTTTTTTTGCATAAAACTCATGATAGAGAGGGTATCTTTCTAAAGCCTGAAGGAATTTATAATGTGAGTTTTTTTTCTCAATATTTAGAAAGTTATTACTTATGTTTTGATTTTCTTTTAAGAAATTTAATTCCCATTGTTTTAAAGAATCAACTTTATTTAAGTATTCTTTTGACTCTAACTTAGACATCTCAATAACATTTACTCCATTATTTTCTTGAAACAAAAATCTTTTTTTTAAAAATGTATTATTTTCACTTCCCTCACCAGAAAACGTGATAGATTCATCAAATTGTTTCGAATCTAAATTAATAGTTAGGTTATCACCCGGCTCAAGAAATAGTTGTGTTCTTTCACGGCCATGAATAAAAAAGAAATATCCAGAAGATTTTAAATTTAATGTATCAATAAAATTACCATTTTCATCGACATTTGTTTCCCTTTGGAAGTTTAAATTTAATGTGCCGTCTTCCATTTCACCAGGACCTACTAATTGAATTGTATTGCCCATTGGATTAACAATATTTCCTTGTATAATAACCTCAGTAAATTCAGATTTATTACATGAAAAAATCATCGATATTGTAAGCAATGCGAATAAATAATTTTTAAAATTAGCTTTGTATATCATTTTTTTATTTAATTTGGGATTATGTAAAAGTAGTTATTTTTAAATATTCTACTTGACTTATTTACATGAAATAATTATATGAAAGAATTCATAATAGATAATTCGCCAATTGAAATTGAGACTTTATATAAGATCATTGATAAACAATTGATATTAAAGTTATCCATAGAATCATTAAAAAATGTCAACGATTGTAGAGATTATTTAGATAAAAAAATTAATAATAGTGATTCTCCCATATATGGAATTAATACTGGTTTTGGATCTTTATATAACGTTAGTATTAAGGATAATGATTTAAGTAAATTACAGCATAATTTAATTTTATCTCATGCTTGTGGAGTAGGAGATAGAGTACCCAATAAAATAGTAAAGATTATACTACTATTAAAAATCATAACCTTAAGTAAAGGTAATAGTGGTATCCATGTAAATACATTAAACAGGTTAATTTTTTTCTATAATAAAAATATCCTTCCTGTTATTTTCAAACAGGGTTCTTTAGGTGCGTCTGGAGATTTATCTCCACTAGCTCATTTAAGCTTGCCTTTAATTGGTGAGGGTCAAGTTTATTACAATGGTGTTTTAAATGAAGCTAAAGATGTTTTAAATAAGTTTGAGTTGGATCCTTTACAATTGAGGTCTAAAGAAGGTTTAGCGCTTTTAAACGGAACTCAATTCATGTCTGGTTATGGATTGCATTTATTGTTTGAATCATATAAGATTTCTTATATGGCTGATTTAATTGCGTCTGTTTCTCTAGATGCATTTGATTGTAGAACAGAACCATTTGATAATTTAATTCAAAAAGTTAGATTGCATAAAGGTCAAAAAATAATAGCTGATCGTATTAATAATTTTAGAAATAACAGTGAAATAGCCAAATGTGAGAAAGTTCATACTCAAGATCCTTACTCTTTTAGGTGTATTCCTCAAGTTCATGGAGCAACATTAGATACAATTCATTATGCTACTGATGTAATTATAAACGAAGTTAATTCTGTTAATGATAACCCAATAGTATTTTATAAAGAAGATAAAATTATTTCAGGTGGAAATTTTCATGGACAACCTTTAGCTTATATTCTTGACTTTTTAAAGATAGCAATTTCAGAGATTGGAAACATCTCCGAGCGTAGGACATATAATTTAATTTCAGGTCAAAGAAATTTACCAGCATTTTTAGTTGATAATCCAGGCTTAAACTCAGGGTTTATGATTCCTCAATATACTGCCGCAAGTCTTGTTAGTTTAAATAAACAATTATCATCTCCCTCCAGTGTAGATTCTATAGTTTCATCAAATGGCCAGGAAGACCATGTTAGTATGGGAGCAAATTCGGCTATACTACTCTTTGATATTGTAGAAAACGTTAAGAAAATTTTATCCATAGAACTTTTTAATGCTGCTCAAGCATTAAATTTAAAAAAACCATTACATTCCTCTGAGTCCATACATGACTTTATTGGTTTGTATAGAAATAAAGTAGCATTTATTTCTGAAGATAAAGTAATGTCAAAAGAAATAAACTCTAGCTTAGAGTTCTTCGAAAGCTACAATATTAACGAAGGTTTATTTATTTTTTAGTAGTTTTCTTTTTGCTAAGTGTTTTGAGTATTAATTTAGTTTTATCTTTATTTAAATCAACTTTTATAATATCTCCAGTTTGAACTTTAGATTTCATTATTTCTTCAGCTAATTCATCCTCTAAGTATTTTTGAATAGCTCTTTTAAGAGGTCTAGCTCCATATTGTTTGTCAAACCCTTTTTCAGCAATAAAATCTTTCGCCTTTTTACTTAATTTAATTTCGTATCCTAGTTCGTTTGTTCTGAGAAATAGTTTTTCTAATTCAATATCAATAATTTTATTAATATGATTTAACTTTAGATTATTAAATATAATTACATCATCAATCCTATTTAAAAATTCAGGTGCAAAAGCTTTCTTTAAAGCATTAATAATTACACTCTTGGAGTTGTTTCCTTCTTGATTTATTTTAGCACTAGTTCCAAATCCTACACCATTTCCAAAATCCTTCAATTTTCTAGCACCAACATTTGAAGTCATAATGATTATTGTATTTGTAAAATCAATTTTTCTTCCTAAGCTATCTGTTAAAAATCCATCATCAAGAACTTGTAAAAGCATATTAAATACATCTTGGTGTGCTTTTTCAATCTCATCTAATAGTACAACTGAATAAGGTTTTCTTCTTATTTTTTCTGTCAATTGACCACCTTCTTCGTAACCAACATATCCTGGAGGAGCTCCGATTAGCCTTGAAATAGCAAATTTTTCCATATACTCACTCATGTCGACTCTGATTAATGCATCTTCAGAATCAAACAATTCTTTTGCTAAGACCTTAGCAAGTTGAGTTTTACCAACACCTGTTTGACCTAAAAATATAAATGAACCAATTGGTTTGTTAGGATCTTTTAATCCAGCTCTATTTCTCTGTATTGATTTAACAACCTTTAATACTGCATCATCTTGACCTATTACTTTATTCATTATAATTTGTGGTAGTATAGACAATTTGTTGCTTTCGCTTTGTTTTACTCTGTTTAAAGGAATACCAGTCATCATTGAAACTACATCAGCAATATGTTCTTCATTAACAATTTCTTTGTTATTTTCACATTCCTTTTCCCAAGACTTTTGTGCAGTTAGTAAGTTATTTTCAAGAAGTTTTTCGTCATCTCGTAGTTTAGCTGCTTCTTCATACTTTTGTTTTTTTACAGCACTATTTTTGGTTAATCTTATATCTTCCAATTCTTTTTCTAAGTCTGTTATATGGTTGGGAACGACTATGTTATTCAAATGTACTCTTGATCCAGCTTCGTCTAGTGCATCAATTGCTTTATCAGGAAGAAACCTATCGGTCATATATCTACTTGTAAGTTTTACGCAAGCTGAAATTGCTTCATCTGTATACTCTACATTATGATGTTCTTCATATTTAATTTTAATATTATTTAATATTTCGACAGTTTCTTCTTCACTAGTAGGTTCAATTATTATTTTTTGAAATCTTCTTTCTAAGGCTCCATCTTTTTCTATAGAAGTTCTATATTCATCTAATGTAGTAGCTCCAATACATTGCACTTCACCTCTTGCAAGAGCAGGTTTAAACATATTTGATGCATCTAAACTACCTGTCGCTCCACCAGCTCCAACAATAGTGTGAATTTCATCAATAAATAAAATAATATCTCTATTTTTCTCTAGCTCGTTCATCACAGCCTTCATTCTTTCTTCAAATTGACCTCTGTATTTTGTGCCAGCGACTAAACTTGCTAAATCAAGTGATATAATTCGTTTATTATATAAAACTCTAGAGACTTTTTTCTGTGTTATTCTTAATGCCAATCCTTCAGCTATGGCAGATTTACCAACACCAGGTTCGCCAATTAAAAGAGGGTTATTCTTTTTTCTTCTACTTAATATCTGTGAAACTCGTTGTATTTCTTCATTTCTACCAACAATCGGATCTAAATCACCGTTTTCTGCCATTGAGGTTAAGTCTTTTCCAAAATTATCTAAAACTGGTGTTTTAGTTTTTTTTACAGATTTAACTTTAATTTTTTCTGCAGGTTTATCGTTTCCAATATTTTCATCAATTGAATCTTCATCACTAAATGTGCTTGAAGTAGCACTTTCTGAATAATCAATATCGTTATCATCATCTTCTTCTATCATATCTTTATAGAAGTCTTTGACATTTTCGTAATTAACATTTAGCTTGTTTAATAATTTAGCAGTAGGGTCGTTTTCGTTTCTTAAAATACAAAGAATTAAATGTGCGGTATTTATTACAGAGTTTTGAAATAACTTTGCTTCTAAAAAAGTTGTTTTTAGGGCCCTTTCGGCTTGTCTAGTTAAGTGAAGGTTTTTTTTAGAATTAGTTGTAAATGAACTATCGCTATTCGGAGGTGAAAGAATTTCAACTTTTTTTCTTAAATATAAGATATCAACTGAGAGAGAATTTAAAATTTCTATAGCCTTTCCTTCACCATCTCTTAGTATACCTAACATTAAGTGTTCAGTTCCAATAAAATCATGCCCTAATCTTAAAGCTTCTTCTTTACTAAAAGTAATTACGTCTTTAACTCTAGAAGAAAAATTGTCATCCATATGCTTGTAAATTTTTATTTTAAAAATAGTTAAACATTAATTATTAAACAATTAACATTTGCTTTTTTTTTTACATTTTTTAAAGCATTAAAAATTGTTAATAAATTTCACTATTTATTCTACTTTTTTTACCATCATCAACAGATTAAATTATTATATTTACTATTAGTAAAAATCAATAAAATTTATAACAATAATTTCTTATGATTGAAGGAGAAAAATTAATCCCTATTAATATAGAGGAACAAATGAAATCTGCATACATTGATTATTCAATGTCTGTTATAGTTTCAAGAGCATTGCCAGATGTTAGAGACGGTTTAAAACCTGTTCATAGAAGAGTTCTTTACGGTATGCATGAATTAGGTATAAGAGCAAATGGTTCACATAAAAAGTCCGCTAGAATTGTTGGAGAGGTTTTAGGTAAATATCATCCCCACGGAGATACTTCTGTTTATGACGCAATGGTTAGAATGGCTCAAGATTGGAGTTTACGTTATTTATTAGTGGATGGACAAGGTAACTTTGGTTCAGTTGATGGAGACAGTCCAGCTGCAATGAGATATACTGAAGCTAGAATGAAAAAGATTTCTGAAGATATGTTAGCTGATATTGATAAAGATACAGTAGATCATAGACTAAACTTTGATGATACTCTTAACGAGCCTACAGTTTTACCTACAAGAATACCGGGATTATTAATTAATGGTGCTTCAGGAATTGCTGTTGGAATGGCGACTAATATGCCCCCACACAACTTGTCAGAAGTTATTGACGGTACAATTGCTTATATAAAAAATAATGACATCGACATTGATGAGTTGATAACGCATATTAAAGCACCAGATTTTCCAACTGGTGGAGTTATTTATGGCTATGATGGTGTGAAAGACGCTTTTAAAACTGGTAGGGGTAGAGTAGTTGTAAGAGGTAAAGCAAATATTGAAGAGGTAAATGGTAGAGAATGTATAATTATTACAGAGATTCCATATCAAGTTAATAAAGCTGATATGATTAAAAAAACTGCTGACCTTGTAAATAGTAAAAAACTTGAAGGAATTACATCTATTAGAGATGAGTCAGATAGAAATGGTATGCGTATTGTTTATGTTCTAAAAAGAGATGCTATCCCTAATATTGTTTTAAATAAGTTATACAAATACACAGCTCTTCAATCATCCTTTAGTGTTAACAATATTGCATTAGTTAATGGTAGACCTCAAATGTTGAATCTAAAAGACATGATTCACTATTTTGTTGAACACAGACATGATGTAGTTGTAAGAAGAACAAAATATGAACTTAAAAAGGCTGAAGAAAGAGCACATATTTTAGAAGGATTAATTATAGCTTCAGACAATATAGACAAAGTTATAGCATTAATTAGATCTTCATCAAATGCAGATGAAGCTAGAAATAAGCTAATGACAGCCTTTAAGTTGACTGAAATTCAATCAAAAGCTATAGTTGAAATGAGGCTTAGACAGCTTACTGGTTTGGAGCAAGATAAATTAAGAGCTGAATTTGATAATATCACAAAACTTATAATAGATTTAAAAGATATACTTGATAAAAAAGATAGAAGAATGGAAATTATTTCTAATGAATTATTAGAAGTAAAATCTAAATATGGTGACGAAAGAAGATCTGTAATTGAATATGCAGGAGGTGATTTATCTATTGAAGATATGATTCCCGATGAAAAAGTAGTAATTACTATTTCACATGCTGGTTATATTAAAAGAACTCCATTAGATGCTTATAAAACACAGCACAGAGGAGGAGTAGGTCAAAAGGCATCTACAACTAGAAATGAAGACTTTCTTGAACACTTATTTGTTGGAACAAACCATCAATACATGTTATTTTTCACTCAGAAAGGTAAATGCTTCTGGATGAGAGTTTATGAAATACCAGAAGGAACTAAAGTTTCAAAAGGTAGAGCTATTCAAAATTTAATTAATATTGAACAAGATGATAAAGTAAAAGCTTTTATATGTACTCAAGATTTAAAAGATGAAGAGTATATTAATAATCATTATGTTATTATGGCTACTAAAAAAGGTCAAGTTAAAAAAACTTCATTGGAACAATATTCAAGACCAAGAACAAATGGAATTAATGCAATTACTATCAAAGAAGATGATGAATTATTAGAAGCAAAATTAACAAACGGAGATAGTCAAGTAATGATAGCTCTTAAATCTGGAAAAGCTATACGTTTTGAAGAAGCTAAAACTAGACCTATGGGTAGAGGAGCATCAGGTGTAAGAGGAGTAAGACTTCAAAACGAGCAAGATGAGGCAATTGGTATGATAGCAGTAAATGAAATGGAAAGTGACATTTTAGTTGTTTCTGAAAATGGTTATGGTAAGAGATCTAGTTTAGAAGACTACAGAATTACAAACAGAGGAGGAAAAGGTGTAAAAACTATTTCAATTACTGAAAAAACTGGAGCCCTGGTTGCAATTAAGAACGTAAGTGATAATGACGATCTTATGATAATTAACAAATCTGGTATTGCTATTAGATTAGCTGTTGAAAATTTGAGAGTAATGGGTAGGGCCACTCAAGGAGTTAAACTAATCAATTTGAAGGCTAATGATTCAATTGCTGCTGTAGCAAAAGTTATGCATGAAGAGGATGAAGAAATTGATAGTGAGACTATAAATGAAGTTTTAATTGATAATTCAGAAAATCAACAGTCAGAACCAACAGCTGATGAATCAACAAATAAAAAAGAATAAAATAATTAACCCCAATTTTTAAAAATGATGAGAAATCAAAAAATAATAGTTTTAGTATTTAGTTTAATAGTTTTTAATGGCTTTGGACAAAAAAAGGAATTAAAAGCTGCAGAGAAAGCCTTAAAATCAAAAAACTTTGTAGCTGCTAAAGAAAATATTGTAGCTGCTGAAAAGTTTGATCTATTAAATGCAGATTTAAAAACTAAAGCAAAATACCATTATATTAAAGGTGTTGCTTATTATGCTGATGGAGTGTCATCACTTGATGATTCTTTTATTGCGTTAGAGAACTTTAAAAAGGTTATTTCTTTAGAAGAAGATTCTACTTACAAAACATATACAGATAAAGTCAACCCACTAAAAACAGCCATGCTTAATAATTTTGTTGAGGAGGCTAAAAATGCACTAGATTTAAAAGATTATAAAACATCTTACTCAAATCTCGAATCTGCATTTAGAGTTTCACCATCAGACACTCTTTATCTATACAATGCTGCATTATTAGCAACTGAAACAAAAGATTTTGATGTTGCTATGAACTTTTACAGTGAATTAGAAAATATTGGCTTTACAGGGGTTACTACAAATTATTATGCTATTGAAATTGCAACAGGTGAAGAGCAATCATTTGCTAGTGAATCTAATAGGGATTTATTTATTAAAGCAGGAACTCATAAAGATGGAAGAGATGAGATAACCGAGTCTGTTCAGCTAAATGTATTTAGATCTATGGCTGCAATTTATAAAAATATGGGTAATATTGATAATGCATTAGAATACATAAATAAAGCAAAAGTAATTAGCTCTAGTGATATAAATTTAATTTTGTTAGAATCTAACATTAAATGGGAACTTGGAGATGTTGAATCTTATAAGAGTTTAATATCCCAAGCTTTGGAAATTGACCCATCAAATGCTGATTTGTTATTTAATCTGGGAGTTGTTTCAGCTGATAATGATGATATTGAAAATGCTAAAATGTATTACAATAAAGCAATTTCAGTAAACCCAAATTACACCAAAGCTTATCTAAATATAGCAGCACTAATTTTAAGTCAAGAAGAAGGAATAATTGAAGAAATGAATTCTCTAGGAACTTCTAACGCAGATTATAACAGATATGACGATTTACAAGATATTAGAAACAACTTATATAAAGAAGCAATTCCTTACCTTGAGACAATATTAAGTATTGAAAATGATAATATTAGTGCAGCAAGAACTCTGCGAAATATTTATTCTGCAGTGGGTGATGAAGTTAACTACAAGTTAATGAAAGAAAAAGTTGAAGATTTAGAAAATTAAATTATTTTCTTTATAACTCTTAACTTATGAGAGTGCTTCTTAGTATCTACATTATATATTCCAGTTTGATCTAATCTATCAATTCTTACATGTCCATGTGCATGTATTATATAATTATCTTTCATTATTATACCAACATGTACAATATCTCCTTCATTATTGTCAAAAAATGCAAGGTCACCAGGTTCAGATTCCTGAACAAAACTAAGAACTTGTCCTAATTTAGCTTGATCTTTTGCATCTCTATCAATTTTATATCCATTTATTTTGTAAATCAATTGAGTAAATCCAGAGCAATCAATTCCAAATGGAGTTCTTCCGCCCCATAGATAAGGCGAGTTGAGTAATAGTAATGAGGTCTCTATTATGTTTTCTTTTGGAAGAACTGAGCTTATAGAATCCCCATCAAAATGATGATTAAATAATTCTATATTTTTTAAATTTGAACCTATAGGAATTGTTAGTAAACCTTTTTCTTTTAATTGAATGAATTCAATTAAATCTGATGAATAGATATTTTTTTTGGTAATAATTGAATCATATGTTGATTTATCAATTTTAGTTAGTTGTTTATTATCTATCCAACCTTTATAACCATCAAATGATAATTTTATTAAACTCCACTTGGATCTCTGTTCTAAAATTTTAAAACTTTCTCCATATATTACTTGAGAAACTAATTCGCTAGTATCCTTAGGCTCTGCGCGCATTGGAACAATACTTAATAAACAAATTCCAAATAACATTATTAGTTAAGTTGTATAATTATTGAAGATGCACCACCACCACCGTTACAAATAGCGGCAAGTCCAGTTTTTTTATCATTTTGAATTAAACTATTAATTAGAGTAGTAACTATTCTTGCTCCAGAACAACCTAAAGGATGACCTAATGAAACAGCACCTCCATTAACATTTACTTTATTTTTATCTATGTTTAATATTTTAATATTTGCTAATCCAACAACAGAAAAAGCTTCATTAAGTTCAAACAAATCAATATCATCAATTTTTAATTTTGCTTTTTCTAAAACTTTAGGAACTGATTTAGCAGGACTTGTTGTAAACCATTTTGGATCCTGAGCAACATCACTGAATGCAATTATTTTAGCTATAGGATTTAAATTTAAAGATTTGCATTTTTCAAGACTCATTAGAACTAATGCCGATGCACCATCATTAATTGTAGAAGCATTTCCAGCAGTGACTGTACCTTCTTTTGTAAATACAGGTTTTAATGACCTTAGTTTGTCTTCGTTAAAGTTCTTGTACTCTTCATCCTCATCTATTATAGTAATATTCCCTCTTCTATCCTTTATTTCAACAGGTATTATTTCATTTTTGAATTTACCACTTTCCCAAGCATTTTTTGATTTCATATAAGACTCTACAGCAAAATCATCTTGATCTTTTTTTGATAATTTAAATTCACTAGCACAAAGATCTGCTAAACATCCCATTGCTTGTTTATTGTAAACATCTATTAGACCATCTAATTGAAGTCCATCGATTATTTCTTTTGATCCAAATTTAGTAGCTACTCTAGCATTGAAATAATGAGGAATTAAACTCATGTTTTCCATTCCACCAGCAATAACAACTTCGTTATCTCCTAAGGCAATAGATTGAGCTGCTTGCATTATACTTTTCATTCCAGATGAACAAACTTTGTTCACTGTAGTACATGGAACATCCTCTGGAATACCGGCTTTTAATGCAGCTTGTCTAGCAGGTGCTTGACCAACTCCGGCTTGAACAACATGACCCATTAATACTTCATTGACTTCTTTTGGGTGTAAATTAATTTTATCTAGAGCTCCTTTAATAGCTATGGCTCCTAAATCAGGTGCTGATACTTTTGATAAGGCTCCTAAAAAACTACCTATTGGAGTTCTAACAGCTGATACAATTACTACTTCTTTCATATATAATTTAGTTATTTCACGAAAGTAACAAAATTATACAAAATATCTGTAGATAAAATTTTTTGTAAATATTAATAACATTAAATTTATGTTTATAATTCTACTTAAAATGATGATTAAATATTTAAATAAGCTATATAAAAATTACAACTTCATATATAAAGTTATACTTCTTTTACTCTCTGTTTATCTAATAGTTTCAATGTTCCCGAAAAGTGGAAAATTTCAATATAGTTTTGAAAATGGTAAACCATGGCAATCTGAAAACTTATACGCTCCATTTAATTTTGCTGTACTAAAAAGTTCCAATGATTTAGAGAAAGAAATAAAGGATATTAAAATTAATACACCTGTCTATTTCAATCAAACAAGTAGTTCTTCCGAATTAGATTCTTTAACAAATAATCGTATTGAATATCTTTTTCAAGACATGGTAAAGACTCCAGCTAAAGATTCAATTATAAATTCAGTAAAGTTTATTGCAGAAACAATTTATTCTAAAGGTTTTGCAGATTCAAATTATGATTATGATAACGACCAAAAACTATCAATAATTTCTAACAATATAATAATTGATAATTTAATTTTTTCTGATTTGTTAATGCCTAAAGATTTGTCTACTTACATCAATAATTTAGTCATTGAGAATGATTTCAAGATTAATGAAAATAGAATTAAGTCTATTTTATTTGAGATCTTACAACCTAATATAACTTACAATAAAAGTCTATCGGAAAACGCGTATAATGAATCCATTTCTAAAGTTTCAAACTATAGAGGTATGATTGATAAGCAAACTCTAATTATTTCAAAAGGGGAGGTTGTCGATAAAGAGAAATTAATAATTTTAAAGTCTCTTGAAAAGGAATATGAAAATGAAAATTGGAGTACAGAGAATTATAATTTAATAATATTATCCTATAGTATCTTAGTTTCATTAGGTTTAATAATGATATTGCTATTTTTTAACAAGTACAAAAAGGAACTTTATTTAAATAATAATAAATTAACCTTCATATATTTCAATATTATTTTAATGATTGGTTTAACCACATTAGTTGTTAAGTTAAACTCATTATATATTTATGTTATTCCTATTTGTATACTTCCTTTGATTCTTAAAGCATTTTTTGATTCAAGAACTTCTTTCTTTGTTCATACAGTTACAATTCTATTAATTGGTTTTATAGTTCCTAATAATTTTGAATATATTTTTTTAAATATTATTGCAGGAATAGTAACTATTTTATCTGTCTCAGATTTATATAAAAGAGCTAATTTATTTATCGCAGTAACTCAAATTACAGGTATTTATATATTAGCTTATTTTTCTTTTTTTGTAATTCATGAAGGTGGTATTGAATTTATCAGACTTGAAAATTTTGCCTTATTTATTTTATGTGGTTTAGGTACTTTGTTTGTTCATCCTCTAATTTATATATACGAGAAAGTATTTGGTTTAGTTTCTGATGTCTCGTTACTTGAGCTTTCAGACACTAACTCTAAATTATTAAAATTGTTATCAGATAAAGCACCTGGTACTTTTAACCATTCTCTAAGTGTTGCAAACCTAGCTGAAGCTGCTGCTAATGAAGTTGGTGCTAATTCTCTTTTGGCAAGGGTTGGGGCTTTATATCACGATATTGGTAAAATGAATAATCCATCTTATTTTTCTGAAAATCAACTGACAGGTGTCAATCCTCATGATGAACTTAGTTCAAAAGAGAGCGTTCAAATTATTTTAAATCATGTAATTGAAGGTATAGAAATCGCTAGGAAATTCAATATTCCCGAAAGAGTTATTGATTTTATAAGAACCCACCATGGAACTAGCTTAGTATATTATTTTTATAATAAAGAATCTAAGTTAGAAATTAAACCTGATAAACATGAATATATGTATGGAGGTCCTAAGCCATTTTCTAAAGAAACAGCAATCGTTATGATGTGTGATGGAGTAGAGGCAGCCTCTAAAAGTTTAAATAAGCCAGACTTCACAAAAATTAATGAGTTTGTAAATAATATTATTTCTAAACAAATAAACAGTGGTCAGTTTATTAATGCTAACATTACTTTTAAAGAAATTGAAGTTATTAAAAAAGTTCTTATTAATAAGCTTATTAATATTTTCCATATTAGAATTGAGTATCCTCAGTAACACATAAAAATTTTAAATAAATAGCTTGCGTTGTTTAAGATGAAAAGTTACATTTGCAACCGCATAAAATTGTTGACTTATTTTAGTCAATTGGAGAGGTGCCTGAGTGGCCGAAAGGAGCGGTTTGCTAAATCGTCGTAGGTGGAAACACTTACCCAGGGTTCGAATCCCTGTCTCTCCGCGCTACGGGGTGTAGCGTAGCCCGGTTATCGCGCCGCGTTTGGGACGCGGAGGTCGCAGGTTCGAATCCTGCCACCCCGACTAGGGTCGCGTAGCTCAGCTGGATAGAGCATCTGCCTTCTAAGCAGACGGTCATAGGTTCGAATCCTATCGCGATCACATCAAACCTTACCTTAATTGGTAGGGTTTTTTTGTTTTTAACAGATGG
>JADHRR010000004.1:0-47592 GCA_016777305.1 Flavobacteriaceae bacterium | reverse complement strand
AGTAAACATATTTTTCTTATCATTTAAGTCATTGTTTTTTTAACGATTCAAAAATAACATTTTAAATAAATATAGAGGGTTAAATTATTGCCTAAAATTGTAATTGGTTAAAAATCTACCAATTTTTGCCAGAAATGGAATACCAATCTCATCATATTCATATTTATTATCATTAAGAATATTATTTGAATTTGTATATATACACGCAGTTAATACAAAGTGTCGATTAGAACTTTTATTGTATATATATGCGTTATCTATACTGTACCCATAAGCATTACCAACTTTATTATAAATATTATCATTTATCATGCCATCTTTATCTCCGTATATAAAAAATTTATTATAATTATTTGGATATATATTTTTATCAAATCCCATGTCAAGAGGAGTTGAAGACATTAACTTTTGTATTAAAAGGTTCTGTGATTTAGATAAATTAAATTTTTTATTTTTTGAAACTTCAGGAAAAAACAAACAGATTAAAATATTATTCAATTCCTCAATGGAAAAATAATTTTTTCTAGAAAAATCCATTGATTTATTTTGTAGATCATTGTCTAATGTGAAACCAACCCCCTTATTTAAATTTTTCAAATTTAATTTTGTTAGAGGTTTGTTGTTAATTGATTTTTGTATTTGATTTATTTCTCCATTTCTATAAAAATTAATTTCTTTTGTTTTTAAATTATCAGATTTATCAGTTGATAATCTATGAGAAATACTAAAATCTTTAAAGCCCTTTTGTTTAAGCTTTTTATTGATGTAGTCTTGTCCTAAGAATTCAAATAATCTATTATAAGACTCATTACTACTAATTATAAATAAATCTGTTATTTCTTTTTTGAATGTAGTAATTATAGAGTCACCTTCAATTAAAAATTCGCTATTGATGTTTAAATTAGGATTTTCATTTATTTTTTCAATGGTTAATAATGCAATTGGAAGTTTTATAGAACTAGCGGGGTAGAAGTAGTTTTTTTTATCTACATTAAATTTTTTCTTGTGTATTGTAAACCCATTTTTTCTTTTTTTTAATTCAGTTAATATTATTTGAACTTCAAATTTTTCTTGGTTCTTATACACATAATTAATTAATTCAGACTCACTATTTTTTAAAATAGACCTTATAGATTGAGCATAAGAATTTTCTGTAAAAATCAATGAAAATAGTAGTGAATATTTAATTATTTTTTCAAAAATTTTGTCCATTTATTAAAGATATAGCTTTATAGTTAATGTTAATATATATTAACTTTAAATGTTGGTCATATCCATGAGGTTAATTACATTTGCCTTGCTAATTATTATATACCAATTATGAATTTACACGAATATCAAGGTAAAGAAATGTTAAGTAGTTTTGGAGTTAGGATTCAAAGAGGTTTAGTTGCTCAAAATTCTGATGAAGCCGTAGAGTGTGCAAAAAAACTCACTGAAACAACTGGTACGAGTTGGTTTGTAATAAAAGCTCAAGTACATGCCGGTGGTCGTGGTAAAGGAGGTGGAGTTAAGCTTGCTAAAAACTTAGATGAAGTTAAATCCATTTCTAACAATATTATTGGTATGAACCTTATTACTCCTCAAACTTCTGCAAAAGGTAAGAAGGTACATCAGGTCCTAATCGCTGAAGACGTTTATTATCCTGGCGAGTCAGAAACAAATGAATTTTACATGTCAGTACTTTTAAATAGATCTACAGGAAATAACATGATTATGTACTCTACTGAGGGTGGTATTGATATTGAAACTGTTGCTGAAGAAACTCCTCATTTAATTCATACAGTTGATATAGACCCATCTACGGGGATATTACCTTTTCAAGCTCGTCAAGTTGCATTTAATTTAGGGTTAAGTGGTTTGGCTTTTAAGGAAATGACCAAATTTGTAGTTTCTCTTTATAATGCATATGATAAATCAGATTCTTCATTGTTTGAAATCAATCCAGTTTTAAAAACAAGTGATGATAAAATTTTAGCTGTTGATGCTAAAGTTTCAATCGATGACAATGCACTATTTAGACATAAAGATTATGCCCAGCTTAGAGATCTCAAAGAAGAGAATCCTATTGAAGTTGAAGCTAATAAAGTTGGTCTTAATTATGTTGATTTAGATGGAAATGTTGGATGTATGGTTAATGGTGCTGGACTGGCCATGGCTACTATGGATCTTATAAAACAATCTGGGGGCGAACCAGCAAATTTTTTAGATGTTGGTGGTACTGCTGATGCAGAAAGAGTAGAAATTGCATTTAGAATTATTTTAAAAGACCCTAATGTCAAAGCAATTTTAGTTAATATTTTCGGAGGTATTGTAAGATGTGATAGGGTAGCCCAAGGAATTGTTGATGCTTACAACAATATGAAGGATTCAATCAACATTCCAATTATTGTAAGACTACAAGGCACAAATGCTGATCTAGCTAAGGAAATAATTGATAATTCTGGATTAGATGTTCAAAGTGCAGTAGAATTTGAAGAGGCTGCTCAAAAAGTTCAAAATGTTTTAGCTAGCTAAATTTACTTGATTTTACATCTTGTAATTCTTTAATTTGATCTCTGTATTTTGCTGCTTCTATGAAGTCTAAGTTTTTAGCTGATCCTTCCATAAGTTTCCTTATTTCTCTTATTTTTTTGTCTACCTGCTTTTTATTTATAAAATGTTCACTTCTTTTATTTATAATTTTTAATTCTTTCTCTTGATCCTCTTTGTTTTTGGTTAAAGCGTTATTCAAAGATTTTGTTATGGCAGTAGGAATGATGTTGTTTTCTTTATTATACTTAATTTGTTTTTCTCTTCTGTAGTTAGTCTCGTCTATAGTTTTTTGCATACTTTTTGTAATCTTATCAGCATACATTATTGCTCTCCCATCAAGATGCCTGGCTGCTCTTCCAACAGTTTGTGTTAAAGCTCTTGCAGACCTTAAAAAACCTTCTTTGTCTGCATCAATAATTGCGACTAAAGAAACTTCTGGTAAATCTAGACCTTCTCTTAGTAAATTTACCCCAACCAAAACATCAAATACACCTTCTCTAAGGTCTTGCATTATTTCTACTCTTTCAAGGGTGTCTACATCGCTGTGTATGTATCTTGTTCTAATATCAATTTTAGTTAAATACTTAGTAAGCTCTTCAGCCATCCTTTTAGTAAGGGTAGTTACCAGTATTCTTTCATCTTTTGTTACTCTTTTTTGAATTTCATTAATTAGATCATCGATTTGATTATCACTCGATTTTACCTCAATTATAGGATCTAATAGTCCTGTAGGTCGAATAATTTGTTCTGTATATATTCCTTCTGTTTTACCTAACTCATAATCTGCAGGAGTAGCACTTACGTAGATTACATTTTTTTGTAAACTCTCAAATTCTTCAAACTTTAATGGTCTATTGTCCATTGCTGCAGGAAGTCTAAAACCATAATCTACTAGATTTTCCTTTCTACTTCTATCTCCACCATACATTGCATGAACTTGAGAAACAGTAACGTGACTTTCATCAATTACCATCAAATAATCATCTGGAAAATAGTCCAGTAAACAAAAAGGTCTTGTACCAGGGTTTCTACCATCTAAGTATCTTGAATAGTTTTCAATACCTGAGCAATAGCCTAATTCTCTAATCATCTCTAAATCAAACTCAGTTCTTTCTTTTAATCTTTTAGCCTCTAAATGTTTTCCAATTTCCTTGAAATAATCATGTTGCTTTACTAAATCATCCTGTATATTATTTATTGCATTTTGTAATATATCAGGAGATGTTACAAAGATATTAGCAGGAAATATATTTAATTTTTTAAAATTTTCAATCCTATTGTTGCTAATATGATCAAAGGATTCAATTTCTTCAATTTCATCTCCAAAAAAATGAATTCTGTAAGCTTCATCTGCATAACCCGGAAATACATCAATAGTGTCCCCTTTAATTCTAAAATTACCCCTATTAAATTCAGCTTCAGTTCTTGAGTACAAGCTTTGAACTAATCGATTTAATAATTTAGTTCTTGAAATCTTTTGATCAACTTCTAATTCAATTATATTTTTTTGAAACTCAACAGGATTTCCTATTCCATATAGACATGAAACAGATGCAATAACTATTATATCCCTTCTTCCGGAAAGCAGGGAAGTGGTTGTACTTAATCTAAGCTTTTCAATTTCTTCATTAATAGATAAATCTTTTTCTATGTATGTACCACTAACAGGCATGTATGCTTCTGGTTGATAGTAGTCATAATAAGAAACAAAGTATTCGACAGCATTATTTGGAAAAAACTGCTTGAACTCAGAATATAATTGGGCTGCTAAAGTTTTATTGTGCGCTAGTACTAATGTAGGACGCTGAATATTTTCAATTACATTGGCAACGGTGAACGTTTTACCTGAACCTGTTACACCTAAAAGAGTTTGATACTTTTCATTAGATTCAACACCATTTGTCAACTGGTTAATTGCATTTGGTTGATCTCCAGTTGGTTTAAAATCAGATTGTATTTTAAAGTCCATTTAGTTAAATTACATCTAATTAATTATAAAAATCATCGTACTCATTGTAATTTCCTAACTCATCATCTTCATTCTCTTCATCAAATCTTTTTTCAGCTTTGAATTTTTTTTCAGGAACGGTACTTGGTATTTGACCTTTTGAAAAAATTAGATTAGGATAATTTACTCCACTGTTTAGCTCTACAATTTCCACTAATTCAATTAAAAAGGTCCACAGATTTAGAAAATCATAAACATATATTATTCTATTGTTATCATTATTAATCTCACTTTCCATTAAAACATCGCTCATTAATCTATTAGTTTCACCAATATCTCCGAGATCAAATAATGAAATTTCTTCTCCTTGATTCCACTCTTTGTCACTTAAGTAAAAAGATGCCATCTCATTACCTTCAAAACCAAAAGATTGTGTGATTGAATTGTGAAAGTCTTCAAGATTAGCAGATTTATTAATTTCAATATCTCTAAAAATATCATCATCAGTATCATTGTCAAGTATTACTCTGAGTCTGTAAATCATTTTATTTTTATTTTGCGAATTAACTTATTTCTAATTAAATATTCTAGTAAAATATAAAACTGTAATCCAAAAATTATAGTAGCTATAACTAAGTGAATAGGTTGGCTTAGCACAGGAAAATCAAAGTAATACATTAAAATTCCAGTTATAATTTCAACTCCAATGAAAAACATCACATAATTAATTTTATTAAATCCTAAGCTTAGTTTTTTATTTAAGTAGAAAAGATACAAGTTTACTAATAATACCACAATTGAAAAGCTTCTGTGAACGTAGAATTTTAATGGTACACCTGTTAGCCAATTTGATTTATCATAACCTATTAATTTAACTTGTTCATCTACAAACTCTCTAACTTGTGTCCCAATTACTACCTGAACCAGTGTTAGTAATATTGAAATTATAATTAAATTTTTAAATAATTTGTTCTCTAATATATTTGCTTTTTTTGTTTGTACTATTAATAATAGTATTAAACCAACTATTACTAATGCCATTAACATATGAATAGTTATTTTGTATGGAGCTAAATTTGAGTCCACCACAGTTTTTCCAAGCCATGCTTGAAATCCCATCCCAAGTACAGTTAGTATAGAAATTATCGAAAGATAATTGTAATCTTTCCAATAGTAAATACTTATCAAAGTAAAAAGTAGTATTGGTATTCCCGCCAAGGCTCCAATTAATCTATTAAGATATTCAATCCATGTATGTACAGGGTCATAAGCAACATAGTCGTGCTTTTGAAATAAATTCCAATTAGTTAAATTAATTAATTCCTCAGATTTAAAATCTTTAATGGCTGTATAGAAATTTTCTGAATTTAGAAGAATCATTTCGCCCTTATTGTAGTTATGAAATGATTTAAATATCAATTGACTTTCTTCAGTAGGAGGTATATAATACCCAAAACATTTTGGCCAATCTGGACACCCCATACCAGAACCAGTCATTCTAACAATTGCACCAGCAATAATCACTAGATAAATTAAAACTAAAGAGATTTTAGTAAGTTGGTTGAATCTATTATTCATTCTTTTAAACCTAGTTTTTTTGCTTCGCTAATCATAAGCTTATAAGCTGCATTATATTCATTTGGTATAACCCCTTCTAAGATTGCCTCTTTGATAATTTCTTTTAAAGTTCCAATAACTTTAGAGGGCTTAATTTTAAACTTAGTCATGATTTCTTCACCTGTTATTGGGGGTTGAAAATTTCTAATATTATCTCTTTCTTCAACTTCAATAATCTTATTTCTTACCATTTTAAAATTGTTATGGTATTTGATGAATTTCTTTTCGTTTTTAGTGGTAATATCTGCTTCACAAAGAGTCATTAGGTCCTCGACGTAATCACCAGCATCAAATACCAATCTTCTGACAGCTGAGTCAGTTACAATATCTTGAGCTAAGACAATTGGTCTAGAGCTCATAAATACTAATTTTTGGACATACTTCATTTTTTCATTTAGAGGGAGTTTTAATCTTTTAAATAAATGATAAACCATTTTAGAACCTTCAAATTCATGTCCATGGAATGTCCACCCAACTTTTTTACTAAATTTTTTAGTAGGTGCCTTTCCAATATCGTGTAAAAGAGCTGCCCATCTAAGCCATAAATTATTTGTATGATGACAGATATTATCTAAAACTTCTAAAGTATGATAGAAATTGTCTTTATGAGTTTGTCCTTCAATTTCATCAATTCCCTTTAGAAAAGTGATTTCTGGTAAAATATATTTTAAAAGCCCACATTTTTCTAATAATATAAAACCAATTGATGGTTTGTCCGATAGTAATATTTTATTTAACTCTACTACTATTCTTTCATTTGTAATAATTTTAATTCTAGATGATAAACTTTTAATAGATTTTAAAGAGTTTTCGTCAATTTTAAAATTTAGTTTGGTAGCAAAACGAATAGCTCTTAACATCCTAAGAGGGTCATCGTTGTAAGTTATTTCAGGGTTAAGAGGAGTTCTAATGACTTTATTTTCAATATCACTTAATCCATTAAAAGGATCTAGTAAAGACCCAAAATTATGTTTATTTAAACTTAAAGCCATGGAATTGATAGTAAAATCTCTTCTATTTTGATCATCATTTAAACTACCAATACTAACTTTCGGATTTCTACTCTCGAGGGTGTAAGATTCTTTTCTGGCTCCAACAAATTCAATCTCCATGCTATTATATTTAAACATAGCTGTACCATAGGTTTTAAAAACAGTAACTTTTGGAGTTTTTTCTATTTTTCGTGATACATATTTTGCAAAATCAATACCATTACCAATAACTAAGATATCGATATCCTTAGGAGTCGACTCACTAATTATAAAATCTCTAACAAAACCTCCAATGACATAGCATTCTAAACCTAATTCGCCCGCACATGAACTAATTAAATTAAATATGTTATTTTTAAGAGCTTCTGTATAAATCATTTTGTAATTTATTACCTAATTTTTGAAATTGTTCCGTCCAAATTAATTTTAATAATTGAAGATGCTTTATTGTATGAGTTATTGCTTGGCAAATTTACGACATAGTCCACTTGTTTTAAAATCTTGGTGTTGATTTCTTTAACATTATATGCGGTTGGTTCACCACTTAAATTTGCAGAAGTTGATACAATCGGTTTTCCAATTTTTTTTATAATCTTTTTACAAAATTCATTGTCAACAACACGAAAACCTATACTATCATTTTCACCAGTTAATAGCTTGGATATATTGATTGAATGGTTATAAATAATAGTAGTTGGTGATAAAGCTTTTTCTAAAATTTCTCTTGACTGCTTAGGAACTGAAGTTAGATATTTCTCTAACATAGAGGTATGATTTAGTAGACAAAGCATTGGATTTGATGAATTTCTTTGCTTTATTTTATAAATGTTTTTAATTGCAGTTTCGTTGGTAGCATCACACCCAAGTCCCCATACTGTATCAGTAGGATAAACAATAACACCCCCGCTGCTCAAAATTTTAGCAGCTTTTTCAACCTCTTTGTTAATAATATTAATCATTAATAAATATATTTACATCAAATATAAAAATAACCTTTTGATAAAAGTTAAATTAATAAATACTGATTATAATTCCTCTAGCGATGTTATTGAAAATTTCATCAATAATTTTACTAATTCAGGTTTAATAATCAAGGATTCAAGAAATGTAATAAAGTCTTTTGAATCGGATAAGTTTATATACAATATAAAGTCATTCAAAATACCCAATATTTTTAATGCAATTATATACAATAAATTTAGAACAAGTAAGGCAGAGAGATCTTACAGATATGCTCAAAAACTATTAAGTATTGGAATTAATACTCCTGATCCAATAGCGTATTTTGAGTTTAAAACAAGATTTTTTTTGAAAAATAGTTATTATGTCTCTAAAAATATTGAATATAATTTTTCAATTAGAGAAGTAATCAAAGATTCAAACTTTAACAATCGTGAAAAAATTTTAAAGTTATTTTCTGAATTTACATATAAGCTCCATGAAAATAATATCAATTATTTAGACCATTCACCAGGGAACACACTAATTAAAGTAAATGAAAATAACTATAAATTTTACCTAATTGATTTAAATAGAATGGAATTTAAAAAAATGAATTTTGATGATAGAATGAAAAACTTTAACAGATTAACCCAGGACTCTAAAGTAATAAAGATTTTTAGTGAACAATATGCTAGTTTATACAAAGTTGATAATGATATAATCTATAAAAAAATGTTATTCTATTCAAATAAATTCTTCTCAAACAGAAGTAAGCTAAAAAAATTAAAAAAGTTCAAGTTTTAAAATCCAAAAATTTTATAAATTTTTAGTCTTCTTAAAAAAGATAGTTTTCTCACTCTGGGTACACCACTATTTGATATATATTTTCTAACAGCTTTAATCATTCTTTGTGAAGATTTTCCATCTGTATATGGATGATATTTTTTTATTAGCTCATCTCTTCTTTCTAAAAAAATATCATTATTTAAATTATTTTCTACAAGTGCATGTAAGTCCGTGTATTTTTTGGAGTCTTGCCAATATTTGATTTTTGCAATATTATTAAAAGTTATCACAGGTTTATTTAGTAGACTAAACTCATATATTACAGAAGATGTATCACTAATTAATAGATCAGATATTTTCAATAAATCTGTAATATCATTATCATCATAGATTAAAATATTTGAATTTAATTTGGCTATTTGTTTGTACTCATTTTTTATTTTTTTATCCATTAAAGGATGAAACTTTATTAGAATTAAATAATCACTGTAACTTATTGATATTATTTCTTTTTTTAAATGTGGAGCAGATGTTAATTTAGGAGAAAAAGTTGGTGCGTATAAAATCACTTTATCTTTTTTGGACTTTATTAATAGATCTTCTTTCTTTTTATCTAAATCCGAACTCCATTTAAATAAATTATCAATTCTTGACCAGCCTGTTTCAATTACTTCAAAATCCTTGTGTATTTCCTTTTTAGTTAAAAATTCTTTTGTAAAATAAGGACCTTGAGTTAGGTATAAATCAAAATAACTTCTTATTCTAAAATGACCTTTCTTCTCTCCAGCAAAACCATGAAAAACTTGAGTTTTGACTCCTTTTAGATAGTGAGGCACAGCGTTTCCACATACAAAAATTGCTTCACTATTATAATTTTTCAACTCTTTTATAGAAGTGGTATATTGATCAGATTTATATGGAAAGTCACTTAGTATTTCTTTGTCAACAAACCATATAAAATCATAGTTTAGATTTTTTAATTCCTTTTGTATTGGTTCTAATATTCCAAATGCATATTTATTTTTACAAAATAAAATAGAATTCATTAGATTAAATTATTTGCATTTTTAAGGTCTTCTTCAAAATCTATCTCAATACAATTAAAATCTGAAATATCTACAGGCTTTATTATAAAATTGTCTTTTTCTATAGCTGTTTCTAAAGCTTTTTCAAAATAGTCATTGTCTCTACAATCCTCTAGTCTTTTTATGAACTTTTTTACATAAGTTGCAGAAATAAAATTTATTCCAACAGCTTCACCTAATCCATTTTCTACCTCTTTTGATAACTTTTTTATACTTCCATCTTTAACTGTGTATTTAACTTCTTCTTCAGCAACTTTACTTGTGTTTACTGCCACAAAAGAAATATCGTTATCAATGTACTCTTTCAATCTTATTAAAAGTTTTTTATCAAAAACTATATCTCCATTCATCCATAGAATTGATTCTTTTCTGTACTTTTTTATTGCTTTTAATAAACTTTTTGCTGTATTGGTTTGATCAAAATATTGATTGTAAACATAGGTTAAGTTTGGAAAGCTTTCCATAATTAAATCTTTCTTAAATCCTACAACAAGGTTAATCATATCCGTATCAAATATATAGGATATGTTTTCAGTCATCATTTGCATAATGCTCTTGTTATTATTTAACTTAGTTAAGGGTTTAGGAAAAGGATTTCCTAACCTTGATCCAATTCCAGCAGCTAGAATTATAATTTTCATATTTTCAGATTAATTTTATCAAAGTTATAATAATTAATTTGAATGATATCTTAAGATTTGTTTTTTGTAATTTTACGTATTATACATAATATGGAAAAAAAATATTTACTCTCATTAATAACAAAGTTTTCTAATATTCAATTGAGTATTATAGACTCAAATAGTTTTTCAATTCATTCTACATCAACATTTACTGATAATATATTTAAGCTATTTGATGAGCTTTTTCTTAAATATGGAGATACTATTTCAATTGTTTTTAATAATAATTCCATGGTTACTGTATGTAATAATGTCTCAGAAAAAAAATATAAGATTATGTACACGACCGGCTGTTTCGATATATTTCATTATGGGCACCTAAACATATTAAGTAAGTCTAAAGATATTTGTCAAAAACTTATAGTTGGAGTTTCAACTGATGAATTAATTCTGAAGGAGAAAGGTAAATTACCTGTAATTCCATTTTTAGAGAGAGTAAAAATTGTTGAATCTATCAAATATGTTGATATGGTTGTGCCTCAAACTAATAAAAATAAGCAAGAGGCTATAGATAAATATAATATTGACGCCATTTCTGTTGGTGACGACTGGAAAGGTCGCTATCCAAAAACTTCTTGCCCAGTTGAGTATTTTACTTACACTCCAAACGTAAGTAGTACTATTTTAAAAGGCCTGTTATCAAATAGTAAAATTTAATTGAGAGCTTTGTCATCGACAAAAGTATTCCATTCTTTTACAGGTTTTTCCCAATCTCCATATCTATAAGTTAAATATTCTTTTGTAAGAAAAGGAATAGAATAAGAATAGCCTTTAAACTTTATTGTTTTAAATTTTGAATAAAATTTTGATGGAACATTTTTAGTTATATTTCCAATCATCCAATATGATTTATTAGATTTTGGATATTTAACAAATATTTCAAGACAAACCTTACCTTTTAATAGGTTAAAAAATCGCCTGTTTCTTATTTTAATAATTCTAATATCATGTTTTTTAAAAATCTCGGATGATTCATTAAATTTTCTAACCCTAACTCTTAAGTTTTTTATTTTTAAATCACTTATCAATTTATCTATTTTACCTATTTGTGATTTATTAATTGATAAATCTAGATCATTATCCCAAGGTAAAAGTCTAGACTCTCTTTTAATTCCCAGTAAAGTTCCACCTTCTAACCAATATTCTATATTTAATTTGTCAAGAGACTTAGCAACTTCTAATAAAAGTGATTCAGCAATCTCCTTATTTTTGTTAGATAAAGTAATATTATACGCCACTTACAGGTTTTTTAATAAAAATTTAGAAAGTTCTTCAATAGGTTCATGAGGATTATAATGATGTGTTTTTATTCCAAGGGATGTTGCTGATTTGACGGCTTCTTTATTGTGTTCGATATAAATCAAATTATCAATACTTAAACTATATTTTTCAATAAGTAATTTAAAGTAAAATGGATTATCCTTATTTGGATCGTGAGAGAGACTAAAAACTTCATAGGGCATATTAATAATACCGTAATTAACAAGCTCTTTATCATTAGCATTTGTTAATATTATTTTTTTATTTTTTAGGCCCTCCAGAATATTATAAATAGTACTATCTATTTTTTTATTTTTAATAAAAGTATTCCATGCATCAATTAAAATTATTTTCATAATATAAAATAATTATACGGCTAAATTATGTTCCCTAAGAACTTGATTTAACGAAGTTTTTTTATCTGTACTTTCCTTTCTTTTGCCAATAATTAGCGCACATGGAACGTTGTAAGTTCCAGCTTTAAACTTTTTTGGAACTGTTCCAGGAATTACCACTGATCTTGCAGGGATTTCTCCTTTTATTTCTATAGAAATATCATTAGTAACATCAATAATTTTAGTAGAAGCAGTCAAAACTACATTAGCTCCAAGAACAGCTTCTTTTCTAATAATTACTCCTTCAACTATAATACTTCTTGAGCCTAAAAAAACATTATCCTCAATTATTACAGGCGAAGCTTGTACAGGCTCTAAAACACCTCCAATTCCTACACCGCCAGAAATGTGAACGTTTTCACCAATTTGAGCACAACTACCAACAGTAGCCCAAGTATCTACCATTGTGCCTTTACCAATATAAGCTCCAATATTAACATAACTAGGCATTAATATACATCCGGAAGAAATATAGGATCCATATCTAGATATAGCACTTGGAACAACCCTTATTCCTTTTTTGGCATAATCTCTTTTTAAAGGTATTTTGTCATGAAATTCTAGTGGCCCAGCTTGTAAAGTTGTCATTTTATTTATAGGAAAGTATAATAAAACTGCTTTTTTAACCCATTCATTAACAATCCATTTGGACTGATTTAATTGAGCAACTCTCAATTTACCAGAGTCAACTAACTCAATAGTATCATTAATCGCTTTAATAGTGCTTGAATCAGTTAACAAGTCTCTATTGTCCCATGCTAGTTCTATTTTTTGTTTTAATTCCATTGTAGTGTTCTTACTAACAAATATAATTCTATTATAGATTCATTTAATGAAGTATTAAAAAAAATATAATAAATTATTTATTAGTTGCACTATATTTGTACAACTATGCCTAGAATACTCTCAATAGATTTTGGTTCTAAAAGATGTGGAATAGCTATAACTGATGAAAGCCAAATAATTGCTTCTGGATTAATTACAATAACTACAGACAATCTAATTGATTTTTTAAAAAATTATTTTAAAAATGAACAAGTAGAAATTATAGTAATTGGTCAGCCTAAAAATATGTTGAATCAGGATTCTTTGATAGAACCATTAATTTTAAAGTATATTAAGATAATTAATAATAATTTTCCTGAGATAATAATAGAAAGATTTGACGAAAGATTTACTTCAAAACTTGCTTTTAGAGCAATGATTGATGGTGGTTTAAATAAGAAAAAAAGAAAAAATAAAGCAACTATAGACATGGTTAGCGCTACAATAATTTTACAAGATTATTTACAAAGCAGAAAAATTTAATTACTTCTTAATTCTAGAAATAACTATTGTATTTTTACAAAAATTTTTAATATGATTTTACCAATTATAGCTTATGGACATCCTGTTTTAAAAAGAAAGGCGGAAGTTATAAATAAAGATTATCCTAAGCTAAAGGAATTAATCGAAAATATGTTTGAAACAATGTATAATGCCAGCGGTGTAGGCATAGCAGCTCCACAAATTGGTTTATCGATCCGACTGTTTATTGTTGATACAAACCCTTTTGCTGAAGACGATAGTTTGAGTGACAATGACAGAAATCAATTAAAATCTTTTAAAAAAATATTTATTAATCCTATTATTATTGATGAAAAAGGAGATGAATGGAGTTTTGAAGAAGGTTGTTTAAGTATCCCAAATATAAGAGAAGGTGTTTTAAGACAAAAACAAATAACAATTCAATATCATGATGAGAACTTCAATAAACATACTGATTCTTTTGATGGTTTATTAGCCAGAGTGATTCAACACGAATATGATCACATTGAAGGAGTTTTATTTACAGACAAGTTATCTAGTTTTAAAAAACAGCTTTTAAAGAAAAAATTATTAAAAATATCATCAGGTAAATTGAGTTTTGACTATGAAATGAAATATTTTAAAAGCTCAAAAAAGAAATAGGTGCTAAAGGATTACACTAAAGAATTTAGTTATAATTTAAAGTTGTCACTTCCAGTGATGCTTGGAATGCTAGGACATACTTTAGTAAGTCTAGTTGACAATATTATGGTTGGTAAATTAGACCCAACAAATCTTGCAGCAGTTTCACTTGGTAATAGTTTTATCTTTATTGGAATGGCAATTGGAATAGGTTTTTCTTCTGCTATTACTCCATTAATTGCTGAAGCAGATTCAGAAAAAAATCACTACAAGTTACAATCTACTTTTTTTCATGGGATAATTTTATGTACTGCTCTAAGTTTAATACTCTTTTTATCTATTTTTCTTTTTAGAGATATAATGCTTCTTATGAATCAACCAAAAGAAGTGGTGGAATTAGCTTTGCCCTATCTTGAACTGGTAGTCATTTCTTTAATTCCATTATTAATATTTCAAGCTTTTAAGCAATTTTGTGATGGCCTTTCTCTAACTATCTATCCTATGTACGCTGCAGTGCTTGCCAATGTAATTAATGTTTTAATTAATTATGTTTTGATTTTTGGAAAGTTTGGTTTCCCTCAAATGGGTATTATTGGTGCTGCAATTGGTACTTTAATTTCTAGAGTTGTAATGTTAGTTTTTTTAATATTAATCATAAAATACAACTCAAAAATAAAAGAATGTTTAAACAACATCAGATCAATAAAATTTGATAAGTTAATGTTTAAAAAGATCTTAAATATTGGTATACCTAGTTCTTTACAAATGGTGTTTGAAGTTGTCTTTTTCACAACTGCCATATGGTTAAGTGGTTTATTAGGAGAAAATCCGCAATCTGCAAATCAGATAGCTTTAAATTTATCCTCTATGACTTTTATGATTGCCAGTGGATTAAGTGTTTCTGCAATGGTTAGAGTAGGGAATCAAAAAGGCTTAAAGAATTATATAGATTTACGAAGAATTTCGTTTTCTATTTTACTACTTGGATTAATATTGGCACTATTTTTTGCCCTTTGTTTTATATTGTTTAACGACATTTTACCATATATCTACGTAGATTTAAATAACCCTATTAATTATGATGATAACTTAGAGGTTATAGGTATTACTTCTAAATTATTAATAATTGCTGCTATTTATCAAATATCTGATACAATTCAAGTTATTATTTTAGCTGCTTTAAGAGGTATGCAAGATGTAAAGATTCCTACATTAATTACATTTATTTCTTATTGGTTAATTGGATTTCCTGTAAGTTATTTTTTAGGTTCAGATGATATGCTCGGAAGTGAGGGTATTTGGATAGGCTTATTATGTGGATTAACAATTGCAGCTACTTTATTGTATATTAGGTTTAATATTTTAACAAATAGATTAATTACAAAAAATTAAAAATATGGATTTACCTAAGTTCATTTTAGGAGATAATACTGATTTTCCTGATTCAATATTTATTGTACACACTGAGTATCCTAGATTTATTTTAAACTTAGAAAACGACTCTATAAAATGGTTAGAAAGTTTTAGTAGTTCTGATGAGGAGGAGCTAGTAACTCAAACTAAAAATCTTATAGAAGAAGCATCTATGTTTTATGATAGAGAGGTAAGTAGATATGAATAATTATTATGATGGAAAATATTTTAAATCTTGACAGAGAATTTCTTATTTATCTAAACAATCTTGGCTCAAACAATTGGGACCTTCTGTGGTTGACATTAACAAATAAATTAACATATTTTCCATTTTTTCTATTTGTTATCTATTTAATTTTTAAAAATTTCTCAATAAAACAATCATTATTTATTTTACTATCTATTGCAATGTTAATATTACTTACAGATCAATTCACCAATGTTATAAAAGATTCTTTTCAAAGACTTCGCCCTTGTCGTGATGATACTTTAAACTTTTTATTAAGATCTATTGAAGTAAGATGTGGAGAGTATGGTTTTTTCTCGGCTCACGCCTCAAACTCTATTGCTGTTTCTGTTTTTTTATTCAAACTATTTAGTAATAATAATTATACAGTTTTAAATTATTTTCTATTATTATGGGTTATTGTGTTTTCTTACAGCAGAATTTACCTTGGAGTACACTATCCTTTGGATATAATTTTCGGATTAATTGTCGGGTTTGTATTTGGAATATTGAGTTATAAAATAGCAGAAAAACTTATTTTAATTAGGGGTAAATAAGTGATAGTATGTTATAAGTCTACTTTTTTTGCTTGTAGAATTTAGATCATGTTTCGAAATTAGCTTAATTGAATAATTCAATTTATTTATAATTGTATCCTTTGTCGATATAGGATCTTTTGTAAATACTGCAAATTTTTTCCTAGTTTGAGTAATTTTTCTTATTTCTACATCATTTAATAGAATGATTTTTTTTCCAAAATCCCATATTATCTCAGGTGATATTAAATAATTTGTATAAAATTCTAATTCATCTGAGTTTAAATTCTTCACTGACTTATAATCTTTATTTGTTTTTAATATTAATGTTGGAGAATTTGAAATAGATAAAATTATAATTAAGAGACTAATTATATTAATTTTTTTAATTGTTAAAAATTTTATATTAATTAACTTTAAAAGGATCAATAGGCTTAATATAGAGAGGATTATATCTATAAAATTAATTGATAAGTTAAAAATATAAAGTTTCACAATTATAAATGATAACCCAATAGATGTTATCAGTAAATAATGTGCAAAAAGAAAAATATTTGCACTTTTATTTTTATTGTATTCACTAATTAAGTACCTGTAAACAAACCCAATGTTCAATGCAAATGGAATAAGAACCGGCATTAAATATCTTGGTTTTTTTTCTGGAATTAAGGATAATAAAATTACTCCTATCACTGTCCATAAAAATGTGAACTTATATTCTTTATAGCTTTTTATTTTATGTTTATAGTATGGGTAGCTAAGGCTTATTAATCCAATTATTGCCCAAACACCAGATTGAATGAAGAAACTCCAATAATAGTAAAATGGTCTAATATTGTAATTTGTCCAGTTTAAAGTTTCTTTTCTAGTTGTAGAAATTAAATTTTCAGAATCTTGAAATAATAGCATTATATACCATGAAGATCCGATTAATATTCCTGCTATTATAATTGGTAGTATTCTTGCTAATTTTTTTCCAATTGATGTGGGATATGAAATAAAGTAAGAAATTAGAAATGGAGCTAATAGAGCATAGAGTGAAACTGGTCCTTTAGATAAAACAGAGCATGCAATAAATAATATAATTAATAGTATTTCTTTGAAGTAATACTTTTGATTATTTAAATTTTTATAGATAAAGTAAATAGCTATATACATAAAGGAATGACTAAATATATCCCATGGAGCCTCTATAATTATAGCAATTGTATAAAATGAAGTAATTGCAATAAAAGAATTTACAATACTGTAAATTTTATTTTTTAGTAATTCTAAGCTAAAGTAATAGGTAGTAATCCCTATAAGGGCCAAACATAAAAATCCTGGAATTCTAAAGATATATATTGTTTTTGTTCCTGCAATTAATGTGGATATTGCAGCTGTCCATGTTGGTAAAGGAGGTTTTTGATACCTTGGTTCTCCGTTAAATGTTGGCATAAGCCAATTATTATCAAGAAGCATTTCCCTGGCGGTAACAAAATTTCTTGCTTCCATAATAGTTATATCAACAAGATTAATATTGACAGTAAAGATTAGACATACAATGACAATTATAAAAATCACAAATGAATTCGAAATATTTTTTGATACATTCATCTAATTAAATTTAAAATATATGTAAATATTTCTTGCGTATATGAAAGAACCAATTGCATGACCAATAAACAGTACTGGATCAAATCTAAAAATAGCATATACTAAAATCAACATTGATCCGCTTATACTTAATAACCAAAATCCAAGTGGTAGACTAGATTCTTTTTTGTTTTCTGAATATATCCATTGAAAAATAAATCTGAAGTTAAAAATCAGTTGAGATGTAATACCTAATGTAAAGAGCCAACTAGGAATGTTAGTCTCTCTGATTAAAATATCCAAGTCAATTACGTTGTTATTGTAATAGTAAAAAATGATATAGACTGGAAATGTCAAAAATAAAAATCTTATGTAGAAATTTAATTTACTCCATTCTCCTTGTAATTGTAAATTTCTTATGTAAATAAAATAAGTCAGTGATTGCCCAAGCATAATTGCAAAATCGTCCCTTAGGTACCCATATATAAATAATAAAAAGGATCCTAATAGGCTTAAAATCCAAAAAACAGAGGGGGTTATTATTTTATTTTCTTTTTCTGAATAAAACCATTGAATTATTAATCTTGAAGAAAATAATAATTGAGCCGAAAAGCCTATTAGATAAAGAATAATGTTATTCATTTTTCTTTATTTGATAATTTATGTACTTCTTTTTCATCCATAAGTAGGCAAAACAATCCATAAGTGGACCAAATAAACGATTGAAAAAACCAAATTTAGCTTTTCCAGCTATTCTAGGATAATGCCTGACTGGAACTTGATGAATTTTACCTCCTTGAAGCAAAATCATAGCAGGTAAAAATCTATGAATTCCTTTAAACATTGGAATTTTTTTTGCGAAACTAGTTTTAATGATCTTTAATGGACAACCAGTATCGTTCATATTGTCATTTGTAAAGATTCTTCTAATTGAGTTAGCAATGAATGAAGAGATATTTTTTATTAATGAATCTTTTCTTTTGGTTCTAACTCCTGTTACTAAATCATATTTATCAATTTTATTTAATAATAAATTAAAATCTTCAGGATCGGTTTGTAGATCCGCATCAATATAACCAACTAGGCTTGTATTTGTGTAATCGAAACCAGCCTTTATAGCAGCACTCAATCCTGTATTTTTTTTAAAACTTAAGTAACTAAACTTATCATTTGAACGACAATGACTATGTATTAATTTTTCACTATTATCATTAGACCCATCGTTAATTAATAATATTTGCGTTTCAACTATTGATTTTTTTACAAAGGAATTAAGCTCTTTACAAAGTCTTTCAATATTTTGTTCTTCATTATAAATTGGAACTACAATAGTTAAGGATTCTTTCATCTTATGTACCATTTTTAATAATTTTTTCAGCAGCAGCTAGAACAGTGGTTTTATTTTTCTTTAACAATTCTATTTGATTATCAATTTCAATCACTGTTTTACTATCATTGTAAAAATCATCTTGAATTCTATTATTAATAGTCTGCATTAACCAATTCCTTTTTTGATTATTTCTATTTTTTAAAAAGTATCCATTTTTCTTTGTCAGTTTAAAATAATCACAGATATCTTTCCATATTTCTTCAATTCCATTATTGTTAATAGAGCTACATGTAGTAACCTTAGGTTTCCATTTGGATAACTTGACAGGGTAAAGGCTTAGTGCCAAACTAAATTCAGATTGTGCTTGATTTGCAGCACTAATATTATCTCCATCTGACTTATTTATAATAATTGAATCTGCCATCTCAATTATTCCACGCTTAATTCCCTGAAGTTCATCACCAGCTCCTGCTAATTTTAATAATAAAAAATAATCAACCATTTCATAAACACTTGTTTCACTCTGACCAACACCAACAGTTTCTATCAATATAATGTCATAACCAGCTGATTCACATAAAATTATGGACTCCCTAGTCTTATTTGAAACTCCTCCGAGCTCGTTTCCAGCTGGACTTGGACGAATATAAACATTTGGGTCTTTGACTAAATTTTTCATTCTAGTTTTATCTCCAAGAATACTACCTCTAGTTATTGAACTGGAAGGGTCAACAGCTAAAACTGCTACTTTTTTTTCTAATTTAGATAAGTATGTCCCCAAAGCTTCAATAAAAGTGCTTTTTCCAACTCCTGGAACACCAGTTATCCCAATTCTAATTGAAGTTTTTTTGTTCTTAGAGAGACACTCTTTTAGAATATTATTTGCTAGTTTTCTATCGCTATTTTTTTTACTTTCTATTAGTGTTATTGCCCTACTCAGAGATACAGTATCTCCATTAAGAATATTATTTATTAGATTTTTTAGATTTAAAGTTCTTGTATTAGATATATTAACCAATGTATTATTTTAATAATTGTTAATAATTTAACTAATTTTTATTAAAAATAACCCATTCTCCTTTAACAATCAGTGGTTCGGCTTGTTTGAACTTAACTTGTTTACTTTCCCCAGTTTTAATATTTTTTATGAATACTTTGTCATTCCTCCCAATTTTTGGTTGATCTCTAATGATAGTTTCAACTCTTTCTCTATTACTTCCTTGATTGTTTCCAGCTGCTTTGTTTCTTGCACTCAGCTCATCCATATTAGGAATTTCTTCTTTAGAGGTTTTTAAAGCAGTTTTTTTTCTTGATCTAGCTTCAGTTATATTATTTGTATTTTCTCTTGGAATCTCTCCTTTAAATAAAAATGATAAGATATCTTTATTTACTTGGTTAATCATAGCTTTAAATAGCTCAAATGACTCAAATTTGTAAATAAGTAATGGATCTTTTTGTTCATGAACCGCTAATTGAACAGATTGTTTTAATTCATCCATTTTTCTCAAATGAGTTTTCCAAGAATCGTCTATTATTGCTAAAGAAATATTTTTTTCAAAATCTTTAACAAGTTGCTCTCCTTTTGAATTATAAGCCTTTTCTAAATCAGTTATAACTTGAAGAGTTTTAATTCCATCTGTAAAAGGAACAACTATTCTTTTAAACTTATCTTTTTGGGTTTCGTAAACATTTTTTATTACTGGAAATGCTAATAAAGCACTCTCTTGGATTTTTTCTAAATAATGTTTTAATGCAGCATTGTATATTTGGTCTGTAATTTCCTCCGCTGACATTGAAGAAAATTGCTCATTTGATATATTTGTTTTGAAATAAAAGTATCTAATTAATTCAAATTCAAAATTTTTATAATCATTTTCTAATTTATTATTTTCAACTATGATTTCAGTAGTATCGTAAATCATATTAGCAATATCAACTTTTAATCTATCTCCAAATAAAGCATTGTATCTTCTTTTATAAACAACCTCTCTCTGAGCACTCATTACATCATCATATTCTAAAAGTCTCTTTCGAATTCCGAAATTGTTTTCCTCAACTTTTTTCTGTGCTCTTTCAATTGACTTGGTGATCATCGAGTGCTGTATCACTTCTCCCTCTTCTAGACCCATTCTATCCATCAATTTAGCGATTTTATCACTTCCGAATAATCTCATTAAATTATCCTCTAATGAAACATAAAATTGGGAGCTTCCTGGATCTCCTTGTCTTCCTGCTCTACCTCTTAGTTGTCTATCGACTCTTCTAGAGTCATGACGCTCAGTACCAATTATCGCCAATCCTCCATTGTTCTTAACCTGTTCTGATAATTTAATATCAGTACCTCTACCTGCCATGTTAGTAGCTATAGTTACTTGTCCAGGATTACCAGCTTGAGAAACAATATCTGCCTCTTTTTTGTGTAATTTTGCATTTAAAATATTATGAGGTACATTTCTTATTCCTAACATTTTACCTAAAACTTCACTAATTTCAACTGATGTCGTACCAATAAGTATAGGTCTACCTTCTTTGGATAGTTTTGTTACCTCATCAATAACACCATTATACTTTTCTCTTTTAGTTTTATAAATCAAATCCTCTCTATCGTCTCTAGCAATTGGCCTGTTTGTAGGTATTTCAACAACATCCAATTTATATATTTCCCATAATTCCCCAGCTTCTGTGACGGCTGTACCAGTCATTCCAGAAAGCTTTTTATACATTCGGAAATAGTTTTGTAGAGTGATCGTAGCAAATGTTTGAGTAGCAGCTTCGATTTTTACATTTTCTTTAGCTTCTATAGCTTGGTGTAATCCATCACTGTATCTTCTTCCATCCATTATCCTACCAGTCTGCTCATCTACAATCATAACCTTATTTTCCATAACAACATACTGAGTGTCTTTCTCAAATAATGCATATGCTTTTAATAATTGACTAAGAGTATGGATTCTTTCAGATTTAATTCCAAAATCACGATAAAGACTCTCCTTAAGACTAGCTTCTTTTTTAGCTTCAAAATTTTGTGATTCAATTTTTGATACCTCAATGCCTATTTCTGGCATAATAAAAAAATTAGGATCATCTTTTCCTGACAAAAACTCAATTCCCTTGTCAGTTAGATCAATTTGATTATTTTTTTCATCAATTACGTAATATAGTTCTTTGTCTATTTTAGGCATTTCCCTATTATTATCTTGCATATAAAAGTTCTCAGTTTTTTGAAGTAACTGTTTTACTCCTTCTTCACTTAGAAATTTTATTAATGCTTTATTTTTAGGAATACCCCTATACACTCTTAGTAAATTGAATGAACCTTCTTCTTCGTCTCCATCCAAAATCATTTTTTTTGCTTCTGATAATAAACTAGTCAAATATTTTCTTTGAACAGAAACGATACTTTCAATTTTTGGTTTTAATTCATTAAATTCATGAACATCTCCTTTTGGTGTTGCTCCTGAAATTATTAATGGAGTTCTTGCATCATCCACTAAAACTGAATCAACTTCATCAACAATTGCATAATTGTGTGGTCTTTGAACTAAATCATCAGGGGAATTAGCCATGTTGTCTCTTAAATAATCAAATCCAAATTCATTATTTGTGCCAAATGTAATGTCAGCTTGGTATGCTTTTTTTCTTTCTTCAGAATTAGGCTTATAATAATCAATACAGTCAACACTTAAGCCGTGAAACTCGTATATTGGAGCCATCCACGCACTATCTCTTTTAGCTAAGTAATCATTTACAGTAACCAAGTGGACCCCTTTTCCTGAAAGAGCATTTAAGTAGACTGGAAGTGTAGCTACTAAGGTTTTACCTTCACCAGTTTGCATTTCAGCAATTTTTCCTTGGTGCATAGCAATGCCTCCAATAAGTTGAACATCATAATGTACCATGTCCCAAGTGATTGGTTTTCCTGCTGCATCCCATGAATTATTCCAAATTGCATAATCATTATCAAGATTGACGTAGTCTCTGGTTCCAGAAATTTCTCTGTCAAAGTTGTTAGCTTTAACTTTTATTTGCTTATTATTTTTAAATCGTTTAGCAGTTTCTTTAATTACTGCATATGCTTCTGGCAAAATCTCATTTAAAGTTTTCTCTGTTAAAAGATATATTTCGTCCTTTAATTTGTCAATCTCATTGTATAAGTTTTCCTTTTTGTCAAAATCTTGAGTTAAATCAACTTCAGATTCTAATTTGACAATTTGATCATTAAGAGATTTGGAAGAATCATTAATTAAAGATTTAAAATCTTGAGTTTTATTTCTTAATTCGTCGTTAGAAAGCAAAGACACTTTTTCATCTAAAGAAATTATTGATTTAACAACAGGGGAAATCTTTTTAACATCTTGTTTAGATTTATCACCTACGAAAATTTTAAGTATTGAATTTAAAAAACTCATAATTTTTTTTAATAGAATTCAAAGATACAATATGTAGCTTTTCTTTTGAAGAAAATGATTAAATAAAAAAAGCCTCGTAAGAGACTTTTTATTTAGTATTCATCTTCGTTCCAAAGATAATCTTCATCAGTTGGGTAGTCTGGCCAAATCTCTTGAATTGATTCATATAGATCACCTTCATCTTCAATTGATTGAAGATTTTCAACAACTTCTAACGGTGAACCAGTTCTAATAGAATAATCAATTAACTCATCTTTTGTTGCTGGCCAAGGAGCATCACTTAAAAAAGATGCTAATTCTAGTGTCCAATACATAATATATCATTTAGTAATTTGCAAAAATAAATTTTTAATGGAATTACACAAATTATTTTAATATTATTTCACAATTACTTGTTAACCCACTTAATTTCTTGAGTATTTGTGTCTAAACTAATCTTTCTAGATAAAACAAATAAATAGTCAGAAAGTCTATTTAAATATATTAAAATGTCATTATTTAATTCAAATTGTTTCGCAAACTTGATACATTTTCTTTCAGCTCTTCTACAAATACATCTAGATATATGACAAGTAGAAACTGTTACATGACCACCAGGAATAATAAAGTTGGTCATTTTAGGTAGGTTTGAATCAATTTCATCTATTTTATTCTCGATTATAATAATTTTGTTTTGTGAAAAATCAATGTGCTCTTCATTACTTTTTGTTGAATAATCTAAAGCTAATAAAGAGCCAATTATAAATAAATCTTTTTGAATATTTAAAATAAAACTTTTATCACTTTCTTTAGAGCAATAATCTCTTAATAATCCTAGGTTAGAATTTAATTCATCAATTGTTCCGTATGCATCAATTTGAATATCGTCTTTACTAACTCTTTTTCCTCCAATCAAAGAAGTTTTTCCTTTATCACCACTTTTAGTGTAAATTTTCATGACTTTATTTTAAAGATATTTAAATATACAATTTATTATAATCTAATCTGATAATCTTGTTTTTGTAGATTTTTACTTTTGTTAATAATTAATCCAAAATAATAAAAATCTAAACTTACTTTAATTTTATTATCTAGGATTATTTTTTTCCAAAGATAATATTCATTTTTCTTTCTTATGTTTTTTATGATTATAATTCTGTCTCCTTTTAATACAAACTCACTGATGTTAACAGATAATATATTATCAATATAATTAACTTCAAATTCATCTAGATATATATCTCTAATGTTTTTTTCTAAGATAGACAGATCTTTTAAAATAAGCTTTTTATCTATTTTGTAAATACACTCGATTAAGAGCTTAAAAACTATTGGAGAATGTACAGAGTATTGATCAATAGAACTAACAAAAAAAGAAACGTATCTAAATAATTTGTAGATCATCATGTTTTGAATAATACTTAATAAGTTGTAAATATCTAAAAGCTAAAAAAATAAAAAACGGATATAAACTAATATTAAAAACTTGAACATTTGTTATTGAATGTAGCACAATTAGAGCTAATGAAAGTAATAATAATTTTAGTAAAGCTATTTTCCACTTTTTATTAATAGACTTAAATATTAAAATTATATTTAATGGATTAGCCCAAAGTAAGTTGTAATTGTATGCAGAAGTGAAATGATCAGTAAAGAACCATAAAAATAAAAGTAAAAAACCAATTGCTGAAGTTATAATGTGAGTTGATTGCAATATTAGGTGTATGGCTTTATTATTAAGATCTCTTAAACTTAAAAATAACAAGAAAATAGATATGATTATAAAAATAAATAAAGGAGAATAAAATAAATTGTTACTATTTAAGTTTTGAAATTCTTTATTCTCATAATTTATAAAATTATTTTTTTTTACAAGTTTTATTTTATTGCTAAGATCTGGATGTTTATAGTATGATGAATTTAAATACTCAAATAAATATTCAGGTAAGAAAGTGTTTTTTTTTACATCTATTTCTTGATCTATATATGAGCCTAGGCATATGTCAATTCCTAATGAGCCCCAGCTATTTTTGTTGATGTTTTCATATATCAAATTTCTGTAGGTATTTTTACCTTTATTTTCAACAATGTAGTCGTTTTCATAATCATAATCAATTAAAGACTCATCAATTATATCTTTAATTATTGTTGAACAATTATTTGAAAAATAATCATAGCGATAGTTTTTGTTTTCAGGTTTTGAGTTAAAAATTAGTCGATCAGCTATTTTTCTGTTTAATACATCTGGTAATAATAAAACTTGCTCTTTTATAGATCTGTTATTAGAAATATAACTAGATTTGAAGTCTTTATAGTAACTTACTCCTAGACTGTAATTAAGGTATCCCTTAATGAAATTTGAATAGAAGTTAGGGTCATTAAAATCATATACCCCATAGTTAAAAACAAGGTCATAGTTTTTTGATTTATCTTGAACTCTTATTGCACTATGTCCGAAAGAATCACTTAATGAACTACCTGGACCGATTGTAAGGACACTAATAACATAATCTTTTGTTTCAGCTGCTAGAACTGTTGAGAAAAAAAATAAGATTGTAAAAATTTTACTTTTCATAATTATCTAAATATATCAAAATCAATTTTTAAAGAAAATATATTTGAGTATAGAGCAACACTTTGGTCACCTATGTCTGTGAACGCATAGTCAATTTCTAAATTATTAAATTTAAACCCTAAACCAAAATTTGGTTGAAAAGTCAAATTAGTACTATTATCAAAACCTATTTCATTTTGAAAATTTCCTATTCCAAGTCTAAAAAACACGGAATCTGTATAACCTAGTTCTAAACCAATTGCTGGATTAATACTAACAAATTCTGAAGATATGAGATTGTTGTTTTGCTCAAATTTCATAATTAAATCAACTGAAGTAAGTATGCTATAATCATAATTAATATTATGTAATTTTGATATACCTAATTGAATTTTGGGTATTGTTATCTCAGTTGAATTAGGTACATCTTGATTTTGACCATCAATTGCATTTTGAATATCGATCAATCTGGTTTCATTAATTGACCATGAATTATATGTTGTGCTAATATCTCTAGCCATTAATCCAAACCTCCAATTGTTTGATGTTTTTAATTGTAACCCAATGTCTAAGCCAAAACCCCATGAAGACGCAAAATCACCAATGATTCTTCTAATTATTTTAGTATTTATTCCATAACTAATTTCTTTAGTTAACATTTTTCTTGCATAAGATATAATGAATCCATAATCGACTGCAGAAAATAAGTTAATTCTGTCATAATTAATATTTCCTTGATCGTCAATTAATTGAGTAGTGTCTAAAATATCATCAACTCCAAACCTTATCATTGATAATCCAATTGCAGATTGATTATCAATAGGTTTAGCATAAGCTACGTAATTATAATTTGCAATGTTTGCAAAGTAATTTGAGTGCATTAATGATATTTCACCTTGTTCAACTGCTGTCAATCCAGCAGGATTCCAATATCCAGAGTTCACATCGTTAATTGAGGAAGTTACTGCACCACTCATTGAAATGGAAGATGCATCAACACCAATATTCATAAACTCATTTGAGTATTTTGAATTGTTTTGTGAATGGCTTAGAACAAAAAACAAGAAAACAAAATATTGTAAAAACTTCATACTTTAAAAACAAACTAAACTAAAGCTTATTGTGTTTATAATAATAATTACAAAATTAGTTTATTACTTTTACATTTAAATTACTATAATGATAAAACATATACCTAATTTATTTACCCTATTGAATCTTTTATGTGGATGTATAGCTACAGTTTTATTATTTGAAAATGAAATTAATATTTATTTAGCCACTCTAATTATTTTTACAGGAATAGTATTTGATTTTTTGGATGGTTTTTTTGCTAGAAAGCTAAATATTCAATCTAAATTAGGATTAGAATTAGACTCTTTAGCTGACTTAATCACTAGTGGTTTAGTTCCAGGAATTATTATTTTCAGGTTGTTTAAAATACCTAATGATTTGACTTTTTCAATTATTTCTAATGAGTGGTTTGCTTATTTTGCTTTTATAATTACTATTTCTTCAGCATACAGGCTAGCTAAATTTAATATTCAAGAAAATTCAAAAAACTTTTTTATAGGATTACCTGTTCCTGCTAATACAATACTAATATTATCATTGTTGTTAATATTTCATTCTAGTAATCATCAGATTGTCATTGATATAATTACAAATGATTTTCTACTAATAGCAGTTGTACTTGTATCAAGTTTTTTGATGAATTCAAATTATAAGTTTATTTCGTTAAAATTTGATGATTATAATTTTAATAGATTAAACAACTCTCGTTATTTTATTATTGTAATTTCCTTTATACTATTTTTTACAATGAGTTATATTTCTATTCCTGTAATCTTCTTGATTTATTTTTTAACCTCTTTTTTAGCTTTTAGAAACTAATTTAAAGGTTTAAGTGTTTTTTTCTGAGCTCGAAATTTTGACCTAAGTATACTTTTCTAACAATTTCATCCTCTGCAAGTTCTTCAGGCTTTCCATCTTTTAGTATGTTACCTTCAAACATTAAATATGTCCTATCTGTAATGGCTAATGTTTCTTGAACATTATGATCAGTAATCAGAATACCTATATTTTTTTTAGTTAATTTTGATATTATTCTTTGAATATCCTCTACAGCTACCGGATCTACCCCAGCAAATGGTTCGTCTAATAAAATAAAACTTGGGTCTGTGGCTAATGCTCGAGCAATTTCTGTTCTTCTTCTCTCTCCACCTGAAAGTAAATCCCCTCTATTTTTTCTTATGTGATTAAGGCCAAATTCATCAATTAATGATTCCATTTTCTCTAATTGTTGTTTTTTTGAAAGTTTAGTTAGTTGTAGTACACTTAAAATGTTGTTTTCTACACTTAACTTTCTAAAAACTGACGCTTCTTGTGCTAAATAACCGATACCGCTTTGAGCACGCTTATACATAGGAAATTTAGTAATCTCTTGATTATCTAAATAAATTTTACCTCCATTAGGCTTTATTAAGCCTACGATCATATAAAAAGAAGTAGTTTTTCCTGCTCCATTTGGCCCCAATAAACCAACAATTTCGCCTTGATTTACAGTTAAAGAAATATCTTTTACAACTTTCTTTCCACTATATGACTTCATTAAATTTTGAGCTTTTAATATCATATTAATTTTTATTTAAATCTCTTTTAATAACTATTCTTGATATATATATACTAATCTGATAAAGTATAAGTATTGGAATAGCAACAATTACCTGGCTTGCTACATCAGGAGGAGTAATTACAGCTGCTAAAATTAATACCATAATTAATGCATATTTTCTGTACTTTATCAGAATTTCAGGTGTTACTAATCCAACCTTTGTTAAAAAATACATTATAATAGGTAATTCAAATACTAAACCACAAGCTAAAGAAGATGATCTAACTAGGCCTATAAAAGAACTTAAATCTATTTCGTTTAAAACTTCTTCAGAAACTTGGTATGATCCTAAAAAGTTGATTGAAAAAGGGGTTACGATGTAATATCCAAATAAAACTCCAATAAAAAATAATAAAGAAGTTATAAAGATAAAGCCCCTTGATTTTTTTCTTTCATTTTCATGCATACCGGGACTTATAAATTTCCATAGTTCATAAATTATGTATGGAAATGATATTATAAATCCCCCGATTATTGAAGTCCATATATGAGCAGAGAACTGGCCTGCCATTGTTCTATTTTGTATTACAAAAGGGAATTCTTCACCACAAAAATTGGTTTCTATATTAACAAAAGTTGCAACATTACACAGAAATTTGTAGGTGGGAAATGATAATTTTTTTGGACCAAATATTATCACATCAAAAATAAAGTCTTTAAATATAAAACAGACAAATGCCATTGTCATCACTGCAATAAGTGACCTAATTACATTCCACCTAAGTTCCTCTAGGTGGTCAATAAATGACATTTCTTTACTATTATCCATAAAAATTAGATTATTCCTTCTTTAATAATGTTTTGAATATGAATAATTCCATGGTATCTGTTATCTTGTTCAACAATTAAATGAGATATTTTTTTTGACTTCATTAATTTTAAAGCATCAATAGCCATTGTATTAGCATTAATTACTAATGGATTTTTTGTCATTATCTCTTTAGCTTTAATTTTTGAAATATTTAAGCTTTTTACAAGTTGTCTTCTAAGATCTCCGTCTGTTATAATACCCATTATTTCATTTGAATTGTTTAGAACGACTACTGCACCTAACATTTTTTCTGACATTTCAACTATGACTGAACCAATATTAGCATTAATATTTATAACAGGCTTATTTTTTGTATCACATAAATCTTTGACTTTTAAATATAATTTTTTACCTAAACTACCTCCTGGGTGGTACTTTGCAAAATCTTTTGAATCAAATCCTCTTAATTTTAATAAAGTAACAGCTATTGCATCTCCAATGACTAATTGAGCTGTTGTACTAGTCGTAGGGGCTAGATTGTTAGGACAAGCTTCCTTTTCAACGTTAGAATTTAATACAAAGTCTGAACTAGTTGCTAAAAATGAATTTATGTCTCCCGTTATTGCAATTAGTTTATTTGAATCATTTGCTTTAATAAATGGAACTAGTGCTTTTATTTCTGGAGTATTACCACTTTTAGAAATACATACAACTACATCATTTTTTTGAATTAAGCCTAAATCACCATGTATTGCATCTGCAGCATGCATAAAAATTGAAGGGGTTCCAGTTGAATTAAGTGTAGCCACAATTTTTTGAGCAATAATAGCGCTTTTACCAATACCACTAACAATAACTCTTCCTTTCGATTTTAAAATTAATTCTACACAATCAACAAAATCAACATTTAAATATTTATTTAAATTTTTGATGCTTTCACTTTGTAAATCAATTGTTTGTTTAACAATCTTTAAAATTGATTGATTTGAATTCAATTTTTTTTAGTTTTAGTTTTTTAATAATTTACTTATACACTATATTTAATATACAAAAAAACAAAATTTTTATCAGACTCTAATTTATTTCAAGGTATTATATTAATAAATAGAATTGATTAGTATTAATTTATTTAAATTTTTAGCAAATATTGAAACATAAACTTCACGCAGAATTAAAGAAATATTTTGGTTTTAATAAGTTTAAAGGATTACAAGAAAGTGTAATTAAAAGCTTACTTGATAAAAATGATACCTTTGTAATAATGCCTACAGGTGGGGGTAAATCACTATGTTATCAGCTCCCAGCTCTTATAAGTGAAGGTACCGCAATAGTAGTTTCGCCACTAATTGCACTAATGAAAAACCAAGTAGATTCACTAAGATTTATTTCTAACGAAACTTCAGTTGCTCATGTTTTAAATTCTTCTTTAAATAAAACAGAAATAGACAAAGTAAAAATGGATATTTCAATGGGTAAGACAAAATTATTATATATGGCACCTGAATCACTTTCTAAAGAGTCTAATATAGAATTTTTAAAAAAACAGAATATCTCATTTATGGCTGTAGATGAGGCTCATTGTATAAGTGAATGGGGTCATGACTTCAGACCTGATTACAGAAATCTTAGAAATATATTAGACAAATTAGATAAAAAAATCCCTATTATTGGATTAACTGCTACTGCTACTGAAAAAGTTCAAGAGGATATAATAAAAAATTTAAAAATTTCTGGTGCTAACACCTTTAAGGCATCTTTCAATAGACCTAATTTATATTACGAAGTAAGAACAAAAGACGATAATGTTGAAAAAGATATAATTAAATACATAAAAAATAATATTGGGAAATCAGGAATTATTTATTGTTTGAGTAGAAAAAAAGTTGAAGAAATTGCATCTCTTTTACAAGTAAATGAAATAAATGCGCTCCCATATCATGCTGGTTTAGATTCTAAAACAAGAGCTAAGCATCAGGATATGTTTTTAATGGAAGATGTTGATGTCATAGTAGCTACAATTGCCTTTGGTATGGGTATTGACAAACCTGATGTTCGTTTTGTAATCCATCACGATATTCCAAAAAGTATCGAAAGTTATTATCAAGAAACAGGTAGGGCAGGTCGTGACGGAGGGGAAGGAAATTGTATAGCTTATTATGCTTATAAAGATATTGAAAAGTTAGAAAAATTCATGTCTGGTAAACCAGTTGCTGAGCAAGAAATTGGTCACGCATTATTACAAGAAATGGTTTCTTATGCAGAAACGTCAATTTCAAGAAGAAAATTTATTTTGCATTATTTTGGAGAGCAGTTTGATAATAAAACTGGTGAAGGTGGTATGTTAGATGATAATATGAGAAATCCTAAACCTCAATTTGAAGCCAAGTTAGATGTTTTAAATATTCTTAAAATAATCAATGAAACAAAAGAAATTTATAAGTCTAAGGATTTGGTAGATATTTTAGTTGGAAAAGAAAATGCACTCATTAAATCTCATAGTATTACTAGCAGTTCGTTGTTTGCGGTTGGAAAAGATAAACCCTATGATTACTGGATGGCTTTAATAAGACAGTGTATAATAGCACTTCTTTTAAAAAAGGATATAGAGACTTATGGAATTGTTAAGATTTCTGAAACAGGACTTAAATTTTTAAGTAAGCCTGTCTCATTTATGATGACTAAAGATCATCATTATAAAGATCAACCCAATAAAAGTTCATCTTCTAAAAACTTAAACATTTCTGGAGACGATATCTTGCTAAAAATGCTTAAAAATTTAAGAAAGGATATCGCACATAAATTAAATATCCCTCCCTTTGTGATTTTTCAAGATCCATCATTAAATGATATGACATTGAAGTATCCAACTTCGATTTCTGAAATGTCTAATATTTATGGTGTAGGTGAAGGTAAGTCAAAAAAATATGGTCCTGATTTTATTAACCTAATTAGTAAATATGTTAAAGAAAATAATATTACAATTGAGGAAGATGTAGTAGTTAAATCTACAGGTACAAATTCTGCTTTAAAATTATATATTATTCAAAGTATTGATAGAAAACTTCCCTTGGAGGATATTGCATCCGCAAAATCTTTGGATATGATAGATTTTATAAAAGAAATGGAGGTTATCGTTTACTCTGGAACAAAATTAAATATTAAATATTGGATAGATTATTTATTTGATGAAGACCAGCAGGATGAACTTAACGATTACTTCATGGAATCTGAATCTGATGATTTAAAACTAGCAATTGAAGAATTTGATGGTGAATATGAAGAGGAAGACCTTAGGTTATTTAGAATTAAATTCTTGAGTGAAGTTGCAAATTAATTCAAAAGACTTTTTCAATAGGCTAACTAATATTGTATATTCGCGCTCTAAATGAATTATTTTATGGAAAATGGATTGTACGCAATAGTGAAAACTTCAAAGGGAAATATCACATTAAATTTAGAATTTGAAAAAACCCCAGCAACGGTTGGAAATTTTGTAGCACTTTGTGAAGGAGAAATGAAAAATTCGTCAAAAGATTTAGGTGTTCCATACTATAACAATTTGAAATTCCACAGAGTTATAAATGACTTTATGGTACAAGCAGGTTGTCCGTTAGGGACAGGTACAGGCAATCCAGGTTATAAATTTGATGATGAATTTCACCCTGAATTAAAACATGATAAGGCTGGTATACTATCTATGGCTAATGCTGGTCCAGGTACAAATGGAAGCCAGTTTTTTATCACTCATGTACCAACTGCCTGGCTGGACAATAAACACACTGTTTTCGGAAGTGTTTTAGATGGTATGGATATAGTTAATACTATTGAACAAGGAGATGAAATTATCGATATTAAAATTTCAAGAGTAGGGGATGAAGCGAATAGTTTTAATGCACTGAAATCTTTTAATGATTTTAATGAGTCTGCTATGCAAAGGGAAAAAGAAATTAAAGAAAATAATTTAAAAAATTTGAATAATATTTCTAAAGGATTTGAGGTTACAAGCTCTGGACTTAGATATAAAATTACTGATAAAGGTAACGGCAATTCTGCAGTTGTTGGAAAGAATGTTAAAGTTCATTACAAAGGCCAGTTAATTGATGGAACAGTTTTTGATTCCTCATTTAAAAGAAATGAACCCATTGAATTTACTTTAGGAATAGGTCAGGTAATTAAAGGATGGGATGAAGGTCTTGCTCTTATGTCTGAAGGAGATAAAGCTAGATTTATTATTCCTAGTGACTTAGCTTATGGTGAGGCTGGTGCTGGTGGAGTTATACCGCCTAATGCAAATCTAATTTTCGATGTAGAGTTAGTCTCAGTAATTAATTAATTTTTCCATTTAATATTACACCCAATACTTGGTTTTTGAGTTTTCGTATTTTCAACTTTATTTATTAAACACTCAATTGCATGTATTAAATCTCCACCAGTTAGCGGTTCATTATTTCCAGGTCTAGAGTCGTCAATTTGTCCCCTATAGACAAGTAGGTTGTTATTATCATATAAATAAATATCAGGTGTGCATGCAGCATCATATATTCTGGCTATTTCTTGTGTTTCATCAAATAAGTAAGGAAAATCATATTTATTGTCCTTCGCATGCTTTTTCATCTTTAATGGACCATCCTCTGGATATTTATCTACATCATTACTCGATATAGCAATAGTACTCACACCTAACTTTTTATATTTACTGGAAATTTTAATTAATATTGGATTTATGTGAACCACATATGGACAGTGATTACATATAAATAAAATTATAGTCCCCACTGAACCTTTAATCTTCTTAAAGCTAACTTTACTTTCGCTTACTGTATCGTATAAATAGAAATCTTTAGCTTTACTTCCCAAAGGAATCATATTTGAATTAGTTCTTGCCATAGTTATAGAGATTAAAAATTGTATTATTGTAATATGATTAAAGATATAAATTTCGATGACTTTTCAAAAATAGATATCCGAGTTGGATCTATTTTAGACGCTTATATAAATAAAGTTTCTAAAAAACCTGCTTTTATATTAATTATTGATTTTGGCCCTCTGGGTATGTATAAATCTTCTGCTCAGCTAACAAAAAATTATAAAGCTGAAAATTTAATAGGTGTTCAAGTTACTGCTGTTATAAATTTACCAAAAAAACAAATAGGAAAAGTTATGAGCACATGTCTAGTTTTAGCCGCAGTTAATCAAGAAAATACTACATTGCTAATACCTTCAAAAAAAGTAATTAACGGAACTATGGTTGCTTAATTTAAAATTGATCGCTGAAATAAATTGCATTCATTAATAACTTGTTAGTTCCATACCAAAAAGCTCTAAAGTTTGTATTATCAGTAAAACATGTTACTTGACCTTTTTTGTAAGCACCAGTTTTAAATGGCACAGTTGATTTAATTAACTCTAAATTCTCTTTTGAAATATAACCACTAAGAAGAGGGTTTTCAGAGTAAATTATTGGATTATTGTAGCTGATGTCATCTTGGTCCATAAATATTGTTGTATTTCTAAAAAGTGAAATATTTTTATTCTTGTATCCAAAATTTATTGGATGGCTAAGATCTAGTTTAGCTTCAAAAATTGCACCCCCAATAACTTGAGCGCCAAAGTGATTTTTCCTTTCACCAAAACTTATATTATTTGTTTCAAATTTTTTAGTTTTAAAATTTAGATCTAGTAACTTGTTTTTGTTAATCCAATTCAATGAATTTTTAAAAGCAATTAAGTTACCACCTTGTTCAGTCCAATGGACAATTTTAGATGTATTTAGATCTGACAAACCATTTGAGCTAGGCATAATAATGGATGTATATTTTGATAAATTTGATCTTGAAATAGACTTAACATCTAATTTAGTAATAGTAATACCATACCTAACGTCAAATAAATGCCAAATTTCTCCTGCATCGTATGAATTAACTCCTTCACCTACTATAAGTGCAACTTTTTGTTTATTAATAGTCTTAAACTCAGAGCTGCCAAGATCAATTCCATTTGCTAACCCTGTATCAACCCCATCAATAATTAAATTATTTTTTGTAGCTAAACTATTTAACATTTCAAATAATGAGTTACTTGAAATGTTTTGATTTTGTACTGGAATTAAAATTGTACCGTAGTCATATTTTTTATTATTTAACTTAAATTCTTTTAGTGCTACTTTTGCTAAAATATTATTGTCTAATATTTCATTAAGAACACTCGGAGAATAGTATTCATTCCAACTCATTAAGTAAGCATAATTACTCTTAAATTTTACAGCACCTAAAGGCTTGTTTAGCTCTAGCACTTCTTCACCTGCCATGTCCATCGATATATCCATATTATAGTCTAGGTTAAATGCTAAAGGAAATGTCCAAGCTGAGACATCATAAAATAGACTATCTTGAAACGTTGTTCTTTTTTCAAACATAGCATTTATCAATTTAAAGTTTTTCTGGTTTTTTGGAACAACATATGAATAGTTCTTTTTGTAATTAATTTTATCTTTTGAAAAATTATTTTTTAAGTGATGAAATTTAATCTTGTGTCTTTTCAAAATCTCAGCTAAATGATAAGTTTTTGCTGCATTTTTTTCATCTCCAAATATTATAGCTGATTTTTTTTGTTTATACCCTTCTTCTCTAGATTTCTTGTAAAAATTATATTGATAATTTAATATTTCATTCCTCATGTTTAAAGCAGCGTCAAGAGTTGATAATCCAGCAGTTAGTTGATTTTTTATAGTAAATGGAAATGTTAGTATTCCATTGTCACTTTTTTGAATATGACCTCTTGAACTTGCTTGTTCAAATAATATCCCAATCCCACCATTTATATCAGGAAATGTAGAACCTTTTCCATAATAAAAATCATCGAAATTTTCTTCAGAATAATAAAGTGAACCTATTTTATCTAATGCTTTTACATGATACTTTGATATTTTTCTTGTAATGTCTTGATTTAATTTTGATGTTAGAGGATGGGTTCTTGATGGTACACCTGGCTGAAAAAAGAAAGTAGAATTAGTTCCCATTTCGTGATGGTCTGTTAAAATGTTTGGAAGCCATTTGTGAAAAGTGTTAATTCGTACTTTAGACTCAGGTAATTGAACAGGTAACCAATCTCTGTTCATATCAAACCAATAATGATTTGTTCTTCCGCCTGGCCAAACTTCATTATACTCTCTGTCATTTGAGTCTGGGTTTAAATTTATGTTTTTGTTGGTGTTAGCCCAATAAGCAAATCTTTGTAATCCATCTGGATTGAAAGAAGGGTCTAGAAGAATAATTGTATTGTTTAAAAGATTATTGACAAAATCGTCATTTGAAGCTGCTAAGTAATAAGCTAAAAGTAATGCTGAATTAGATCCACTTGGCTCATTTCCATGAATAGAAAAACCTTGATAAACAACTAAAGGGCTATCTGATTTTGGAGTTATAATTCCATTAGTTTGATCTATGTGATTTTTTTGAATTTGATTAATATTTTCGTGATTTTTTTTAGAAGTGATAGTTAACAAAATTAATGGTCGATCTTCATAAGTTTTACCTCTTTCTTCAATAGTAATTCTTTCAGAACTTGAAGCTAGTTTTCTCATGTATTCTACCAGTTTATCATGGCTTATGTGCCATTTTCCTACTGAGTGACCAATAACACTTTCAGGAGTTGGAATATCTTTGTCTAGAGTTGAGATATCTTGTTGTGAAAAGTAGTAATCTAAGCTTGTATTTTCTTGTCCATGAGATATTAATGTAAGACTTAGAATGCATAAAGAAATAATATTTTTCATAAAAAGGTAGTTTTATTTTTATTTTAAATATAAAAAAACCGTAATGATTAATTACGGTTTTTTAATTTAATTTAGTTTAGTTAAAATTAAATATCTTCAAATTTCACATCTGTAAAATCAGTTGAATTTTCTTCATCAGATTTATCCGTATTTTTTTCTGAATTATAGTCTTCTTTTTTGAAATCTTTTTGATGACGATCACTAATTACTTCTTCACCCTTTTCATTGATTATATAATCTGTCATTTCATTAAGTATGTTTGAAAACTCACTAAAATCTTCTTTGTAAAGATATATTTTGTGTTTTTTGTAATGAAAAGATCCATCATCATTAGTGAATTTTTTACTTTCTGTAAGAGTTAAGTAATAATCTCCTGCTTTTGTCGATCTTACGTCAAAAAAATAGGTTCTTCTTCCTGCTCTTAATACTTTTGAAAATATTTCCTCTCTATCTCTATAATCATTGTTTTCCATAATATAAAAATTTAATTAATTAATCAAATCTATAAAAAAAACTAAACTTCACAACTTATTAAGAAATTTCTTTTTCAATTAACTGTTGATTATAAGTTTGCTTATAGTATCCATCTTCACTCATTAATTTTTTGTGAGTTCCATATTGTTCAATTTTACCATCATTTAAAACAATTATTTTGTTTGCATTTTTTATAGAGGAAATTCTATGACTAACAAATATAGAAGTCGTAGGGTAATTTAGATTATTTAATGATTTAATGATATTTTCTTCAGTTTCAGTATCTACAGCTGAGAGGCAATCATCAAAAATCAGTAATTTAGGCTTTCTAATTAATGCTCTAGCAATAGATATTCTTTGTTTTTGCCCACCACTTAAATTAACTCCTCTTTCACCTAACAGTGTTTTATACTTATTTTCAAACCCTTCAATATTATTATGAATATCAGCAATTTTACAAACATTAATGATTTCTTTATCTGTAGAATTAATTGATCCAAATTTTATATTATTTTCGATAGTATCAGAGAATAAAAAAACATCTTGTGGCACATATCCAATGTGAGATCTTAAGGACTGAATATCAATAGAATTTATATTTTTAGTATCTACTTTAATTTCTCCCTCATCAAGGTTGTAAAGTCTTACTATTAAATTCAAAAGAGTTGATTTACCTGAGCCTGTTTTACCAATAATTCCTAATTTATCACCCTTTTTAAGTTTGAAATTGATATTATTTAGAGCATTGATTCCAGTGTCCTTGTAAGTAAACCCTACATTTTTAAATTCTATTTCGTTGTTAAAATTGAACTTAGTATCATTTTGATTAACTATTTCTGATTTTTCTTTTAAAAACTCATTTATTCTTTTTTGTGAAGCTTCGGCCTGCTGAATTATTGAACTAATCCATCCCAAAGAAGCAACAGGCCAGGTAAGCATATTAACATAGATTATAAACTCAGCAATAGTGCCTATTCCTTCTAAATTTCCTTCAAAGTATTGTATTCCACCTATATAAATAACAAATAAATTACTTAATCCGATTAATAAAATCATTAATGGAAAAAATAAAGCTTGTAATTTAACTAAGCTTATTTGGCTTTGTTTACATTTTTCAGAAAGTGAATTAAAATCTTCATAGTTTTTGTTTTCAATTGAATATGATTTAATTAAGGTTATTCCGCTGAAGGATTCTTGAGTAAATGAAGATAATTCTGATAATTTTTCTTGTACAACAATACTTTTTTTGTTTATTAATTTACTCAGTTTATATATGGTGATTGATAAAAATGGAAGTGGACTTAGTGTATAGAAAGTTAATATAGGTGACTGTTTATACATGTAAATGATAACAATAACTAATAATGTAATTGTATTAATTGAGTACATAAATGCAGGACCTACATACATTCTTACTTTGGACACATCTTCACTTATCCTGTTCATAAGATCTCCTGTCTGATTGACTTTGTAAAAGTTTAATGATAATTTTTGGTATTGGTCATATATTTCATTTTTTAAGTCAAACTCAACATATCTTGAAACATTAATAATAGTTTGTCTAGTTAAAAATGTGAATACCCCAGCAAGAACTGAGGCTAGTAAAATCAAAAATATATTATTAATTAACTCATTTTCAACAATTTCGAAATTAGAGATAGTTCCTGTTCTATAATTGTCAATAACATTTATAGAATTTCTAATTAAACCTGGGGTTATTAATAATAATATTCTTGCAGCAATTATAATTATAATGCCGCTTATTAAATTTTTTTTATACTTTGAAAAGTATTTATTTATGTAGGATAGTTCTTTCAATTATAGATTTGTATTTAAATGTCTAACTTATAAATAATACTTCGTATTTTATATTATATTGCGCAAAATTAGATTAAAGTTTTTAAATAATATTAATATCTACTAATAGTTCTTTAAAATGTTAAATAGAAGACATATTCGTCTAAAAATAATGCAATTAATTTACGCGTTAAAAATTTCTGACTTCAATTATGATAGTAGTTCCGAGAAGCAATTATTCAAAAGTTTAGAAGATATATACGATTTGTACCTAATTTTAATTTCAATTTTAATTGAAATTCAAATTAAAGCTGAATCATACTTAAAATTAGCTCAACAGAAACATTTAGCTACTTCTGATGATAAAAACCCGAGTAAAAAGTTTATTAATAATAGAATTATACTTCAACTAAGATCAAATAAACTAATCCAAGGCGAATTAAAAAAAAGAAAATTAAATGTTTGGAAGCTTGATAACGAATATGTAGATGTTATTTTCAATGATTTAATAAAAAGCGATATTTATTTAGATTATTTGTCTGGTTCATCTGATGATTTCAATTCAGATAAAATTTTTGTTGTTTCTTTTTTTAAAAAAATAGTTGTTCCAAATGAAAAGCTCTACAATTATTTAGAGGATAAAAATATTACCTGGAGTGATGATTTTCCTGTAGTTAATACATCTATTGTTAAGATGTTAAACAAGTCTTATTTGGATTCGCCAGACTCGTATTATATACCTACACTTTTTAAAGATCTTGAGGATAAAAAATTTGCTTCTGAACTTTTAAAACTTACAATTGATAATTACAAGCAATACAATGAAGAAATCTCAAACAAGACTTCTAATTGGGATCCCGAAAGAATTGCAAATATTGATTATGTAATTTTAAATTTGGCAATTTGTGAGTTTTTAAATTTTCCAACTATTCCGGTTAAGGTTACTATAAATGAATACATTGAATTGTCTAAAGAATATTCAACTCCAAAGAGTAATGTCTTTGTTAATGGAATTCTTGATGCAATTGTTAAAGAATATTCAAAAAATAGTTTAATTATTAAAGAGGGTAGAGGTTTGATAGAATAAGTTTTTTTTCTATTTTTACAACATACTAAATAACAAATTCTTTAAAAATGAAAATCAAAAAAAATACTTTATTAACCTCAGCTACAAGTTTTTTTGTAGCATTTACAGTTGCCTTTTTATTAACATCTTGTGGTAATGATCCATTTAGTAAAGTTGAAACTAAAAATGTAGAAGTTGCTTCACAAAGAGATGCGGTTGCAACAAATTTTGCAGAAATGACTTTTAACAAAACTTCTCACGACTTCGGTACTATTAATGATGGTCAAGCTCAAGAGACTACCTTTAGTTATACAAATACAGGAGACACTCCTTTAGTAGTTACTGATATTAAAAGTACTTGTGGTTGCACAGTACCTCAAGGTTGGAGTAGACAACCTCTATCACCAGGTGAGTCATCACAATTTACAGTTAAATTTAATGGGAAAGGTGCTAATAAAGTTTCAAAAACTGTTACTGTAACAGCAAATACTAAAAAAGGAAGAGAAACAGTTAGGATATCTGCTTTTATTAATAATCCAAGATCTGTAAAACAACCTCTTTTACCTAAAATTAACCAATAATAGTACATATCATTATGGATTACATTTTTCCGTTTGCACTACTTTTAGTATTCTATTTATTTATAATCAGACCTCCAATGACTAGAGCTAAAAATGAGAAAAAATTTGCTTCATCCTTAAAAAGAGGTACTAGGGTAATAACAAAAAGTGGTATGTATGGAAAGGTTTTTGAAATAAATGATAAGGACGATAGTTGTATTATTGAGACTCAGGCTGGTAAAATAAAATTTGATCGTCAAGCTATTTCTATGGACTTGACTCAAAAATTAAATAAACCTAAAGCTTAAATTTAAATTTTAGTTTTTTAGAAAATCAGTTACATGTTTTAAACTTTCTAATGGTTTTTCTTCCATTGGAACATGTCCTGTCTCTTGCATGACTATTAATTTAGAATTAGCAATATCATTTTTGAATTTATATGCATTTTCCACGGGTATTAGTCGGTCATTGTTTCCCCAAATTATTAGGGTTGGTTGTTTGATTTTTTTTACGCTAGAATGTGTGTTTGTTCTATTTGTTAAAGTTGTAGAAACTTTTAGCCTATCTATAATTGCTTCACGGTTTCCTTTTCTTTGAGTTAAATCAAAGTACCTATTTACAAGTGAATCTGAAACTTTTGATTTATCAAAATAAACATTTTCAACACTAGACCTTACAAGAAAACGGGGGGTAATATAAGTTAGTAGCTTGTTCAATATTGGAACTTTTGCTAATTTAAATGCTATTGGAACACTTTTAGATTTAACTGGGTATCCAGCTGGATCTATTAAAATAAGTTTTTTTGCTATTTTTGGTTCTTTAACTGCAAATCTCCAAGCAATTTCTCCACCAAGAGAGTTACCCATCAAAATGCATTGCGTTATGTTTAAACTTTCTAAAAATTCAACTAAAAAAGTTGTATAATTCGATATGGAGTAATCTTTGTTTAAAAAAGGACCAGTTAACCCAAAAGCAGGTAAGTCCATCCTAATTACACGGTTAGTTTTTTTTAAGCTTTTAGTCCATATATCATATGAATGTAAACTAGAGCCGGTACCATGAATAAGTATAATTGGAATTGAATCATTGTAGATACCCTCGTCTCTATAATGTACATTTGTTCCTCTTATATCAATAAATGAAGAATATGAATTTGTATATTTTTCTTTTAGTTTGTTTAAAGGAATATATTTTTGGCTAAAAAAAATAACGAAAGATATTGTCAACAGCAAAGTACTTAAAAAAACAAATTTTAATATTTTCATTAATTCTTATTTTTTGAAGCTGTTATCTCACAAACTTTACAAATAACTTTTATTGCGCTAATCATACTTTTGACAGGAAGATATTCATATTTACCATGAAAATTATGTCCTCCAGCAAATATATTTGGACAAGGAAGCCCCATATAGCTTAGTTGAGAGCCATCTGTACCGCCTCTAATAGGTTTAATAATTGGTTTGATACCTAATAATATCATTGCTTTTTCTGCAATGTCTACAATATGCATATGCGGTTCAATCTTTTCTTTCATATTGAAATATTGATCTTTAATTTTAATCTCAAATATTATATCATTAAATTTTTTATTTTCAAATTCTACTAGCTTAGTTAGAAAATTCTTTCTTTCTTCGAACTTATTAAAATCATGATCTCTGATGATATATTGTAATTCTGTTTCTTCTACAAGACCTTTAATTGAAGTTAAATGATAAAATCCCTCATATGCATCAGTCTTTTCTGGAGATTCATTTAAAGGTACTTTACTAATAAATTCACTTGCATAATACATTGAATTGATAAGTTTACCCTTAGCATAGCCAGGGTGAACAATTCTTCCTTTAATTTTTATTAAAGCCGATGCAGCATTAAAATTTTCATATTCTAATTCACCTATTTGACTTCCGTCCATTGTGTAAGCCCAATCTGCACCAAATTTTTTAACATCAAATTTATGAGCTCCCCTTCCAATTTCTTCATCAGGGGTAAATCCAATTTTTATATCACCATGTTTAATTTCTGGATTATTAATCAAATATTCCATAGCTGAAATGATTTCACAAACTCCTGCTTTATCATCGGAAGCTAGTAAAGTGTTTCCGTCAGTAGTTATAATAGTTTGACCTTTGTATTGTTTTATTTCTTTGAAATATTCTGATGATAAAATGATATTTTTTTTTTTATTTAATATGATATCACCGCCATCGTAATTATTAATTATTTGTGGATTAATATTTGTTCCTGAAAAATCTGGAGACGTATCAAAATGTGATATAAAACCAATTGTCGGGCACTTTTTGTTCATATTAGATGGAAGAGTTGCATATATATAGGCATTTTTGTCAATTGAGACATCACTTAGACCTATGTCATTTAAATCTTGCACTAATTTATTTGCAATATTCCATTGTTTTTTTGTACTCGGAGTACTGTTTGAGCAAGGGTCGCTCTGAGAGTCAATTTTTACATAAGAGATAAAGCGATTTATTATTTTTTTTTCATCTAACATTTAATATCATTTTTCTCAAAATTATGTATCTAAATAATAACTGGCAAGAACTATCTTGCATACTTTCTAGTTCATTGTTTTTATTTTACTTTTGTATATCTAAAATATAATAATGTATAAAAAAATTATTTTACCTGTTCTTTTTTTAATTGATCCTGAAAAAGTACATAATATTATATTTTCTTCAATTAAAATTTTGTTCAAGTTTCCTTTTGTTAAATTTTTGGTAAGTAAATTTTATATAATTGATGATTCCAGACTTGAAAAATCATTATTTGGAATAAAATTTAAGAACCCTGTTGGATTAGCAGCTGGATTTGATAAAAATGCTCAATTGTACGAAGAGTTAACTAGTTTTGGTTTTGGTTTTATTGAAATAGGAACAGTTACTCCAAAACCTCAATCAGGCAATCCAAAGAAAAGACTTTTTAGGCTGGTAGAAGATTCTGCTATAATTAATAGAATGGGTTTTAATAATATTGGAGTAGAAGAGGTAATTGAAAATTTAAAAAAAAATAAAAGTACATTAATTGGTGGTAACATTGGCAAAAATAAGATTACTCCCAATTATTTAGCTATCGATGATTATGTTACTAGTTTTAATATGCTATTTGATTTTGTTGATTATTTTGTTGTAAACGTAAGTTCTCCCAACACTCCTAATTTAAGAGATCTACAGGAAAAAGAACCACTAACAAAATTAATTAATTCTTTAATTTCAATTAACCGTAATAAAAAAAAACCTAAACCAATTTTACTTAAAATTGCACCGGACTTAAATAATAACCAATTACTAGACATTATTTCTATTGTTAAGGATACTGGATTGGATGGAGTAATTGCAACCAATACTACCATTAACAGAAATAATTTAAAATCAGTAAATAAAAACGAACTTGGAGGACTGAGTGGTAAGCCGTTAACTTCAAGATCTACTGAAGTAATTAAATTCATTTCAAAAAATAGTAATAAAACAATCCCAATAATTGGAGTTGGAGGTATTAATACAGTTGCAGATGCACTAGAAAAATTTGATGCAGGTGCAGATTTAATACAAATTTATACTGGTTTTATCTATGAAGGACCTAACTTAATTAGATCAATTAATAAAGCATTGTTAAATAGAGTTTAAGCTTATTTTTTTATAAACTTGACTGTTTTTTTATGTATCCCAGATTTTATTTCTAAAAAGTATATACCAGAGTAAATGTTTTTTAAGGAAATGTTTAAATAATTTGAATTATTTATTTTTTCTGAAATTAAACTACCTTTTATATCGTAAATTATGTATCTATCAATAATTAATTCACTTTTTAAATTGATGTAATCATTAGCTGGGTTTGGATAAATCATAAAATTAAAATCCAAAGGATTTGATAAGCTTAAATATTCATTTTTTATTGACGTTGATTCTTCGAATCCAAAATCCCTTCCATATTTAATAGTAACATTATTTTCGTCAAGCAACTCGTAATATTCTGAGCCAAGATTCCAACTATCATTAGTTAATCCATCACCAGCTGAGTCGTACATGATAAATTCATAACAATCCAATGCAACGTCAAATTCGTGTTCATATAAACCATTTGAATCATAAGGTCCACCGGAATAAATAATTGAGCCGGAGCTATCCTTTAACTCCCATGTGTTTTCATTGATTCCATTTTTTACACTTACATTTAAATATATTTTAGATGTTTCATAAATATTAGCACTGAAACTGATGTAATTAGGGAAAACTTTTGTGATGGTTTCACTGCCATCAGAAATTTTTAAACTAACATCATAATTCCCTGGAGATTCGTAGGTGTGGGAAAAGCTTGATTCGTTGTAATCTATAACATCATCTCCGTCAATATCCCATTCCCAACTTACTGCGTTAGTGCTATTGTCGCTAAAGTTAACTATTAACTGTTCTCCACAATCTATTGAATTTTCTTCAGAATTAAAATCAATATTTAATGATGGACATGCATAATAGTTTTTGAATGCATGATAGCCAGCATACATTCGAGCATATTGTTCATCACTTAAAGTGTTTGTACAAGCTTGTGGTGCATAAGACATAATGTTACTAGTGTCAGGGTCAAATAAAAATCCCTGCGCATCTGTTGGTGGTGTTCCAGAAACAGAATATAGGCAATTAACATTATTAACATTACTATTGTTTAACTGAGGGTCTGCAGGAGTGTCACATAATAAATCTCCAGCCACACTACAATTGATGCCACTAACTAATTCATCAGTAAGGCTTCCATTCTGTGGTCCATGCGTATGTATTAGATTTAAATGATGACCAAATTCATGTGTTAATGTAGTTCCATCTGTTGATGTCGTACAGTCGTTATCCATTACAATAGCATCATAATATTGATTAGAATTTCCAGGTAAGTAGGTGTAACCACATGCACCACCAGCTCCAAATGAAATATCATTAACAAAGTAAATATTTAAAATATCAGATTGATGGTTTGAAAAAAGTAAATCTTGTTGAGTGTCAGAATCAAAATCATAAAGCGAAGAGCTGTTGATATAATTTACATCATCACAAACAAAAAACTCAACAAAAGAATTTTGAAAATAAGAGTTGACCTCGTCTAGTTCTGATAAAACATCATTTATTTCAATACCTCCACTTCCATCATCATTAGTTACAATATGAATTTTTACAGGAATACTGGTCAAAGCAGTCGATGTTTTACTTTCTTTTATAAGAAAATATTCATTTTCATAATATCTTATTAAATCCATATTGTTATTTATAAATTGTATATCTTCTTCTGAAGTTTGAGTTGCACAATATTGACTTTCTTGTGAATAGCAATTTATTGTTATTAATAAATAAAATAATGTAGTTAATGTTGAGTGTATATTTTTCACGAATTTTGAATATTTTCACAAATATACTAAATATTAAAATTATTATTTTTACTTATAATTTGAACCCATTTGGAAGTTTTATATTCTTTTACTGTCGCTAGTTTTTTTATGGCATTATCTCCAGGACCCGACAATATATTTGTTTTGTCTAACTCTTTGTATAATGGAAAGAAGGCTGGTATTTTCACTGTGTTAGGATTAGTGACAGGGTGTTTATTTCATACAACTTTAGTAGCTTTTGGAATATCTGAATTCATAAGATTTGATGATAATATTTTTTATATAATCAAATTGCTTGGATCCTCTTATATGTTTTTTTTAGCATTAAAAGTTTTTAATTCCTCTATTTCTTTTAACGTTAATAAAATAAAAAAAGAAAAGAAATCAAATGTTAATAATTTTTTAACTGGGGTTCTTATGAATATTTTAAATCCTAAAGTATATTTTTTCTTTTTCTCTTTCTTTCCAGCATTTTTATTTCTAGAACCTTTTGAATTAAGCTTTGTTTATCAATTTTATATTTTAGGTGCTTTATTTATGTCTACAACTTTAATTGTTTTCTTATTAATAGTATTTTTTTCTTTTAAAATTTCAAAATACCTAGTTGATTTTAAAATATTTCACATATTTATGAAATGGATTCAAATATTGATTTTTATTTCTATAGCATTTGTAATACTTTTTTCAGTTTGATCAATTTTTAAATAAAATAGCTTTATTTTTATTTTATGATCGATAAAGTCAAAATCATCGAATGTCCAAGAGATGCTATGCAAAGCATAAAGACTTTTATTCCTACTAAAACTAAGTTAAGTTATTTACAAAGTGTTGTAGACGTTGGTTTTGATGTTGTAGATATTGGAAGTTTTGTTTCTCCTAAAGCTATTCCTCAACTTTCTGATACATCAATTAT
>JADHRR010000032.1:0-10880 GCA_016777305.1 Flavobacteriaceae bacterium | reverse complement strand
CTGCCATTCAAGATAATGAAATTGAAAGTCCAGAAGGGATCTTTATAGATTTAATAACAAATAGTAACTACCTTCTATCAAATAATACACAGTTAGTATTAACCTTGCTTGATGATGATACAGATACAGATGGTGATGGAATTCCTGACTCTGAAGATAACTGTCCTCTCGTTATTGGTGTTACCGAAAACAATGGCTGTCCTTGGCTTGGTTTTATGATAAATGAAATTTTATACGACCCACCAAATGGAAATGCTGGTGATGCAAATGGAGATGGAACAAGAGAAGCTAACGAAGATGAATTTATTGAGTTTTATAATTCTGGTTTAGAAATCGACTTGACTGGATACACTATTTCTGATGCAAGCCAATTAAGACACACTTTTCCTTCCGGATCTATAATTCCTGCTAATGGAGTATTAGTCTTATTTGGTGGAGGTAGCCCAGCTGGAAATTTTGGAAATTCTGTGGTGCAGACAGCATCAGAGGGTTCAATAAATATGAGCAATACGGGAGATTTAATAACAATGAATGATCCTCAAGGTAATGTTTTTTTAACTATCGATATAGAACCTCTTTCAAATAATCCAAACGAATCTTACACATTAAATCCAGATATCTTTGGAACAGTTCTAGAGCAACATTCAACAATAGACGCTTCTGGTGGAAGCTTATATTCACCAGGCTATAAATTAGATGGTACAGATTTCTAAAATTCTAAAACATTAATATGAAAATTATAAAAATTATTTCTTTATTTCTTTTTTTAATATCATTTAATATTAATTCTCAATCATCATTGGATAGTTACTCCTTTGGTGAAGGAATTAGCTTTACTGCGGATAATGGAAGTAAGATTAAATTAAGTGGTTACGCTCAACCCCACGCTGAAATAAAGAATTACAATGATTTAGAAGAAAATTCTTCTTCAACTAGATTTAGATTAAGAAGGTTAAGGTTAAGATTTGACGGTCAAGCTGCTAATCCAAAATTTGCATATAGATTTCAGGTTGATTTAAGTGGATCCTCAGAAACAGGAGAAGCTACTGGTGATTTTTTATTAGATGCATATGTAAGTTATGATATTACAAATAGAATACAAGTAATTTTTGGTCAAAGGTCAACATACACAGATAATAGAGAGTTATTTATGAATTCTAACTCCTTGCAACTAGTAGAAAGGAGTAGACTTACCTCTGCTTTTTCATCGATAAGAGAATTTGGTTTGTTTTTAAGTGGAAATTTTAGATTAAATGGCAAGGGTTCTTATTTACGTCCCTATTTTGTTTTAACAAATGGTGATGGAATAAATAATTTTGATAAAGATTTAGGTGGATTAAAAATCGGTGGAAGAATCGATTTTTTACCTTTCGGTCTATTCACTAATAAAGGTCAGTTCAGACAAATTGATGTCATGAGGGAATTAACTCCAAAATTTGTAATTGGTGTTAACTATAGCCATAATTCAGGTATGAGTAGTAGAAGAGGGAGAAATAGTGGATCAATACTTTATTTAAATGAATTTGGTCAGCAAAGTTTACCCGATTATACTAAGTATGGAATTGATTTTTTATTTAAATACAATGGCTTTTCAGCCCTTGGAGAGTATGTAAAATCAACATCAACTGTTCCAGCAAATATTATTGAAAGAGTAAGAAATGATGGATCTACCTCTTCATCATTTTTAGTCAATGGCGTTCAAGATATTGAAAGCTATGTTAATGGTAGAATGATGCTTGGAGAGGCTTATAATATTCAAATGGGATACTTGTTTAAATCTGGTATTACAATTGACTCTAGATATACCCATTTAAAAGCAGATGACAACTCTTTTTTAAATAATGCTACTTTTTACAATAGGCCCAATTACTATACTTTAGGAATTGGAAAACTTCTTGGAAGAAATTACGGCGCTAAGATACAAGGGTCAATAACTTTAGTAGATGGCAGTTTGGGTGTAAATCATGATAATGACACTGCTACTGACCCTCTTTTTAAAGATGAGTTATTATTTAGATTAATTACAACTATATCTTTTTAAAGATCTATGATTAAATATTTGTACATATCATTTTTTTTGTTGGGGACTATTCTCGTTGCGGGTCAGCCTAATCCCCAAAGTAAAAAAATAACAAATGATTTTTTTCCAGATTATCAAGAATTATTGGAAATAACTCCAGCTTTAAAAAAGAAAAAAGGATTTACTAATTATGAGGAATTAATGACCTTTCTGACTAATCTTAAAAATAAATTTCCTGATAAAATGGAAATTAAATTTATTGGAGAATCACAAAAAGGATATGAAATACCAATTGTATATCTTAATTCAGAAAATAAAAATAATTTAAAAGTTTGGTTTAAAGGTGGACTGCATGGTAATGAGCCTGCTGGAACAGAGGGTTTATTATATCTATTAGATAGATTACTTAATGATAGTAATTTAAAACACCTTTTGGATAACACAAACATTGCTATTTTACCAATGGCTAATATAGATGGCTCTATAAAGCAAAACAGATACGCATCAAATGGACTTGATTTAAATAGAGATCAAACTAAATTAATGGCGATAGAATCTGTATCTATAAAACAAGCATTTACAAATTTTAATCCTGATATTGCTGTTGACTTTCATGAGTATAGGCCCTACAGAAAAGATTTTGCCAGGATGAGTGATTTTGGAATTACATCTGTTTATGATGTGATGTTTTTATATTCTGGGAACCTAAATGTGCCAGAAAATATTAGATCAATTACAGATACTTTATTTGTTAAAAAGGCAAGGTCAGTTATGGATAACTACGGATTAAAACATCACGATTATATGTCTACCACTAAACATTTAGGAGAGATTCATTTTAATCAAGGTTCAACTAATGCTAGATCTAGCGCTACTTCTTATGCGTTAAACAACACCATATCCACTTTGATTGAAATTAGAGGAGTAGGAATTGGTAAAACTTCTTTTAAAAGAAGAGTAAATTCTGCTTTTTCTATCGCACTGTCCTATCTTAAAACATCTTTTGAAAATAGTGCTTTTATAAAATCAGAGTTAAAAAAATCATTGAGTAATAATTCAAGTGATATAGTCGTTACTAGTTCCAGAACAGTAGAAAAAGAAATGATTCAAACAATTGATTTGAATTCAAATAAAATAATCGATTATGAGGTTACTATAAGAGATGCTCTAAGATCTAATCCTATCTTAATTAGAGAAAGACCTTCAGGTTATTTAATATTAGAAGAGCATATTGAATTAATTGAGAAATTAAGAGTTCTTGGTCTAAAAGTAAATACTATTCAAAATGATTCTGTTATGAAAGTTGAAAAATTCAAAATAACAAATTATAATGATAATTTTGATAAGTACGAAAAAATGAATTTACAGTCTGTAAAAGCTTCCCTTGTTGAAGATGAAATTATAGTAAAACAAGGGACATATTTAATTTTAACAAATCAAAGAGCTACTAATATATTAACAGAACTATTAGAACCAGAAGCTCCAAATAGCTTTGTTAGTTTTGGAATTTTAAGGACAAAAATAAACGAAATATTACCTATATACAGATTAATAAATTAAAAAAACATAGTCATGAAAAAGATATCATTTTTAATAATAATATTTATTACAACATTTATCACAGCTCAAGAATCAAATCAAAACCAATCGGATTTTGATTTTGGTAATGGAGTGTCATTGTCATTTGAAGATGGAGATTATAACTTTAATATTAATGGCTTTATAAAGCCTACATATGTTTATAATGAAATGAATAGTATTGTTGATGGAGGAACAGTAAATGAAATAAACAGACAATTTAAGTCAAAGAACTCTATTTTAGAGATATCAGGAGATGCAAAAAAAGAAAAAGTCAGCTTTTCAATAATGATGGATTATAGCCTTAGTAATCCTCTTTTAGAAGCCTGGATAGGATATCATCCAAATAAAAGTGTTAACATATATTTTGGACAAAGAAATACATTTTTAAATAACAGAGAAATGATTTTAAATGAAGATGTCCTTCAATTCACTGATAGAAGTCTATTAAGTCAAAATCATACAGCTGGAGCTGGGGAAGAATTTGGGCTATTCATAGAGACTACCTTTGGAGAAAAGTTTATTCTTTCACCAAAATTTGCAATTACATCTGGTGATGGTAGAAACTCTTTTGGTGAAGACTCTAGAGATAGTGATTTAGGTGGAATTAAATTTGGTGCCAGATTAGACTTATATCCTTTTGGAGATTTTTCTAAGGGAAATGAAGGTTCCGTAGATCTAGTAGGTGAACAAAAACTAATTATGGAGCTTGGTTTTGCTTACAGTAAAAATATTGGAACTAGTCATAGAACTGGAGATGGTCATGGAGATATTATGTTTTTTGATGCTGATGGAAACAATAATTTACCTGATTACGAAAAAATATTTGTTGACTTATTATTGAAATATAAAGGATTTTCTTTTTTAGCTGAATATGCAGATGCCTCAGCTTCTGGTTTAAATGAAACTTATACGGATACATTCAATTTATTAATTCCACAACAAATTAGCGAATATTTAGTTTTAGGAAGTAGTTATAATCTTCAGCTAGGATATATCTTCCAAAATGATATCGGAATTGATTTTAGATATGAATTTTCTACCCCTGAATTTACAAATGAAATTAATAATGCATACGAAAATTCAATTCTTCAGGATTTTGAAAACATGAGTCTTGGAATCTCTAAATACTTTGATAATAATAATTTGAAGATTCAGGTTGGAGTTTCTTCCATAAAATATTTTTATGGGAATGAGGCTACTATCGCTGAATTAGTTTGTCAGATAAGATTGTAATGTTTTTATAGTTTAGTGTTAATTTTGCGTAAATTTATTATCTAAACAATTTTATGTTATTAAGAAGTAAATATTTTTTTTACACATTTTTTTTTATAACATCTTGTGTTTTTTCACAACAGTTCAGAAATGCTTCAAATTACTCAGATGTAAATATTTATCAAGACAATAATGGTGTTGCCGTTGCAGATTATGATTTAGATGGAGATTTAGATATCTTTATTGTTGGTAGTTTTTCTGAGGAAAATAATGATTTTACTTGGAGTCGATTATTACAAAACACTAATAACGGTAACTTTATTGATGTTACAGCTAATACTGGTATTGAACAAACATTAAACCATGATATTATACTAAATGATATAGGTTTTTTAGATTTACAGCAAGATTTTGGAGATAGACTTTCAGCATCTTGGGGTGATTTTAATAATGATTCCTATCCAGATCTTTTTTTAGGAAACTCTAACCAAAGTCAATTATACCAAAATAACACTGATGGGACCTTTACCAATATTACAGACCAATCTGGCTTAATTGTAGATTGTGATACTTGTTTTGTAACCAGTGGATTATGGCTGGATTATGACATTGACGGATTACTAGATCTTTTTATTACAGACTATCACTCCAATTCAAATAATAAATTATATAAAAACCTTGGAAATGGTACTTTTGAAAGCATAGATTTAAGTAATGTTAATAGTACTACTAATAGCTTTTCTTCAATCGTTATTTATGCCAATGATGATAATTACCCTGACATATACGTTGCTAATGATCATGATCAAAATAATATGTTGTTAATTAATCAGCAGGGAAATGGTTTTATTGATGAAACTCAGATTTACAACCTATTAGATCCTTATGACGGGATGGGTTTAGCCACAAGTGATTACAATAATAATAATGATTTTGAAATTTTAGTTACAAACATAAAAGAAAACAGTTTTTATGTAGATGAATTTATGAACAACCAGTATGTAAATAATTCAGAAAATGTAAATATATACGATACAAATTGGGCATGGGGAGCAAACTTTTCAGATTATAATCATGACGGTTTTGAAGATCTATTTATTGCAAATGGATTTTCAGTCGATGAAGAAAATGAGTTTTTTATAAATGTCTCTGCTGGTTCACAATCACTCCAATCAAGAAAATTTTCAAAAACTGATCCAATTGAAGAACAGGTTGAACTTACTAAAAGTAGGTCACTCGTTTCATTTGATTATGATAATGATGGAGATTTAGATTTATTGATATCTAATTTTGAATCAAATCTGATACTGTATGAAAATAAAGCGGTAGACACTTACTTTAATACTCAGATGCAGGGAAATTGGATTAAAATTAATTTAAAAGGAACTGTGTCAAATATGGACGCTTTAGGATCTATAGTTCAAATTTACTTAGATAATGATACTCATCAATCTAGATTATATCATGGATCTTCATACCAAAATCAGTCATTGCAATCTGTTCATTTCGGTATTGATAACACGGTTTCAATTGATAGTGTTGCTGTGACTTGGCCAAACACGGGTAGGCAAGTATATGAAGGTATTAATATAAATTCCTCATTTACTATTGTTGAAAATAATGGGGTAGTTGAGAATGATAATAATACTTCAGCGAAAATTGAAGGTTGCACTAACGTTAATTCATGTAATTATAATCCAGAAGCAACGGTAGATGACGGTTCTTGTCAGTTTTTAGAAGCTGGATCATTAGATGGCGAAAATAATATACAACCATTGTTGCCATATACATATACTTACTTATCAAATGATTCTAATGACTATGTTTGGAATATTATAAACGGGACTATAATTAGTGGTCAAGGAACATCAACTGTTTCTGTAATTTGGGATGTGGCTATTGAAGGTAGCTTGTCGGTAAGCGCCTTTAACGATGAATGTTCTACCGAGACAGAAATCTTAAATATTACTATTGACACATCTGAAATTGATTGGACATCTAACAATATTTCTATTGCAAGACTTTGGAACGAAATATTATTAGAAGCTATAAGAAATGACTTTGCAAGACCTACAGTACATGCCAGAAACTTATTTCATGTTAGTGCGGCTATGTATGACGCTTGGGCTATAATAAAAGAACAAGGTTCTACATATTTAATTGGTCAAAGTGTAAATGATTTTAATGTTGATTTTCAAGATTTTAATAATAATTTTTCTGAGCAGGAAAACATGGTTACAGCAATTAGTTATTCTGCCTACAGATTAATTACTCATCGTTTTTCCGATTCTCCTAATTCTGAATATATTATTAATTTGGCTAACAATTATATGAGTTTACTAGAACTTGATATAGAGAATTATGAAACCTCAAACAACACTCAAGATCCAATTCATTTAGGTAATTATATTGCACAAAATTATATAGAATATGGATTAGAGGATGGTTCAATGGAGAGTCTAAATTATGAAAATCAGTATTATGAGCCTGTAAATGACCCTTTATCTCCAATATTAAGTGGAAATGAAAATATTATTGACCCTAATAGATGGCAGCCTTTAACATTAAGTGTTTTTATTGACCAAAGTGGACAAGTAACCGGCGAAAACACACCTCCTTTTCTTGGTGCTGAATGGGGGAATGTTTACCCTTTTGGTTTAAATGAGAGTGATTTAAGTACTTTTTCAAGAGATGATTATCCATACAATGTTTATCACGACCCCGGACCACCCCCTTTTTTGAATAATTCTGATGAAGAAAACTTTGATTTTGTGAATGCATTTTCAATGGTTCCGATATGGGGTTCACACCTTTCATCTGAAAATGATGTTTCATGGGATATTTCTCCAAGATCAATTGGTAATTTTAATTTAGATAATTTTCCGACATCTGTTTCAGATTATAATAATTTTTATAATTATTATTCTGGAGGAGATATTAGTACTGGCCATGAATTAAATCCTTTTACAAATCTTCCATATAATCCTCAATTTGTTTTAAGAGGAGATTATACCAGAGTTTTAGCTGAATTTTGGGCAGATGGACCAGAATCGGAAACACCTCCAGGACATTGGTTTGTATTATTAAATAAGGTCAGTGATGATCCTTTATTAATTAAAAAATTTAAAGGAGAAGGAGACATATTATCAAATTTAGAATGGGATATTAAATCATATTTTATATTGGGTGGAACAATGCACGATGCTGCTGTTTCAGTCTGGGGTATTAAAGGTTGGTATGATTATGTAAGACCAATATCTATTATAAGATATCTTTCAGCTTTAGGCCAGAGTTCTGATTCTTCGTTAGCTAATTATCATCCTCAAGGTTTCCCAATCATTGAGAATTATATAGAAACAGTAGATGATGGAGATTTTTTAGTTGGAGAAAACAATGAAAATTTAGGTAAAATTAAATTATATACATGGAGAGGGCATGACTATATTGACGATGTGGAATTAGGTCAAGCTAGTGTAGGATGGGTTTTAGCAGAGGATTGGTGGCCATATCAAAGGCCAACATTTGTAACTCCTAATTTTGCAGGATATGTTTCTGGACATTCAACATTTTCCAGATCTGCTGCAGAAGTTTTAACTATGTTTACTGGCAGTCCATATTTTCCTGGAGGTATAGGAAAATTTTTTGCAACTAAAGATGAATTTTTAGTTTTTGAACAGGGGCCAAGTGAAGATATAGAGCTTCAATGGGCTACATATAGAGATGCTGCAGACCAATGTAGTTTGTCAAGGATTTGGGGAGGTATACATCCGTATATTGATGATATTCCAGGTAGGATTATAGGAAATACAATTGGTAATGATAGTTTTGAGTTCGGAGAAAGTTATTTTTCTGACAATCTATCAAATTCTTATTTTAATAAGAATTTTCTTAAATTAAAATCAAACCCTATTAACTCGAACGAACAAATTCATGTATTAAACACTTTAGGAATTGAGAGTTTTTCGTTATATAATTTGTTAGGACAAAAAATTGATCTACAATCAAGTTATAATTCTTCATCACAATCAACTATTTTAAATCATGACTATCTTCCCCCTGGATTATATATTTTAAATACTATTGATCACAGTTGGAAAATAATTGTACAGTAAATTATGATTGAAACTAAACGATTATTAATAAGAAAATTTGAATCCAAAGACTTTAAACAACTTTACAACTTGGACTCAAATCCCTTAGTGCATAAATATCTTTATAATTCTCCAATGAAATCATATGCCGAAGCTAAGGTATATATACAAGCTCAGTTAAACCAATATGAAAATTATGGAGTGGGTAGACTAGCTGTTTTAGATAAAAAAAATAATTTTTTAGGATGGGCAGGGCTAAAGTTTAGTGATTCAATGATTAACAACAAAACGAATTTTTATGACTTAGGGTATAGACTAAAACCAAACCAATGGGGTAAAGGAATAGCTACTGAAGCATCAAAAGCCATATTAGATTATTATAAAAATCTTAAAAATATTTGTGGCATAGCATCAGTTGAAAATATAGCTTCAAATAAGGTCTTAATTAAAAGTGGTCTTATTTATGTAAACAAATTTATTGATCCAATTAACGGAAAGTTTGATAATTGGTATGAGTTTAATTAATAGTAAATTTGATTTTTTGTTAGTTTTAAAATTATCACTAGTTTCGCTCAACTAAATTCAATATCATGAAACATTTTTTATTTATCCTAACTTTTTCAGTTGCTTATTCAACATATTCACAGTCTGAAAAGTCCATGCTCACTCATTATAAAGAATATTATAATCAAATGAGAACTCAAGGAGATGTTCAAGGGGTTATTAACGCATTAACACACCTTAATATTTTATCTCCTAGTCAGGCAAGAAAAGATACTTTAGCTGTTTTATACATGAACGAGGGTAAACACGTACAAGCTTTAAACACGATTGGAATTGAAAGGAATGAAAATGATTCTGACATGGCTGTAGAAGTGAAAGCTATTTCACTACAAGTTTTAAATCAAATCGAAAGATCAGTTGAACATTATGAAGAGCTTTATAAAAGAAAGCCTAATCCGCTTGTTGCATATGAGCTGGCAGATTTAAAGATTCAACTTGATGACTTATTGGGTGCGACTAAGCATATAACTTTTGGAGTTGCTAATTCTAAAAGTGATGTTATGAGGACATATTATGAATCTCAATCTCAATATCAAGTTCCGATGAAAGCTGCATTTATTTATTTGAAAGGTCTTGTTCGTTTTAAAGAAAATAAAACATTAAATATTGACGCTGCAATTGAAATTATGGATGAAGCTCTAGCAATTGCTCCAAACTTTAATTTAGCACAAATTAGTAAAGATGCTTTGCTTTCTCAAAAAACTACTCAGTAATTTTTTGTAGTTCTTTTTCAATGGTTTTATTTATTTGATAAATAAGATTGTAATAAGATTCAATAGATTTATTAGTTATTATAACCTTTTTTTTCGTTTCGAATTGAGTTTTTGATAATACAGATTCTAATTCTAAAATATTTGTTTCTAAAACAACAATTCTAGATGATATAGAAGTTGTATTTAATTTCTTTGGAAGTGTTTTTTTTAATTCTGTTATAAATTCCTTTAAGTAATTATCTGTTTCCATGAAAGCGGTATAATTTTCAGATTTCAAGCCATTTATAATACTTTGTAGTTCTGGTAAACTTGACCACTTTTGTGTTATATTTTGAGCTTCAAAACTTAAACTTTGAGGATTAATTTTGGCACTAATATTAATTGAATTTTTCAGTGTGTTATTTTCAGAAGATCTATCTGTAATATTAATTGAATTATTACAGCCTTGAAGTAAAATAATCAATAATAAATATCTCATCATTTCTATTTTCTTGGCTTAAATATTATATAAAAAATTAGTAATAATATTAACAGTATTATTTCAAAACCAAATACATAGTCAGGTAAACCTAAAATAGTATTTTCACCTGTGCCTAAAATTAGAGGATTTTTTACAATTGGAGGCTTGGCAACATATAGGTAGTTTGATCCAAGGGCGGCATTGACGGGCATAACAATAGCTAATAATATATTGATGCC
>JADHRR010000031.1:0-11750 GCA_016777305.1 Flavobacteriaceae bacterium | reverse complement strand
ATTTTGGGATTGGCGTTATTCACTTTGTGGTAATACCTAACACAAACAAGTAGTTCTTCGTCAGGCATATATTCTTCTTTAGGTTTTCTATAATTTAAAGAATAAGTGATTTTGTTCATAGAATGATTTGGTTATGTGTTACAAAATTAATTAAAAAAAATTTCACACGCACATGTTTATAAATTATAATTAATGATTAAAAAAATGAAATAAAGCAATAAAAACAAAACCCAATGGAATACAAATTGAATAGAAATAGCTTATGTTTTGTAAAAGTTTTTTTCTACCAACAGTAGATCCCATAGATTGAAACGCAGAGGTAAACCCATGCATTAAATGAAGAGATAAAAAGCAAAAAGCGATACAATAAAATATCACCCTCGGGGCATAAGCAAACTTGTGTTGTAACTCAGTAAAATATCTAAACTCTCCATTATGTAACCCAGACCAGTCATTGAGAATAAACTTAGTATTAATTTCTGGGAACCAGAAGTCAACAAAATGTAAAATCATAAATGACAAAATAGCTAAGCCACTCCATATCATATTTCTGCTCATCCATGAAGAATTTGCGCTACCATTATTATATGCATATTTAACTTTAGAAGATCTATTGTTTCTTAGCTCTAAAATAAAACCCATTACAAAATGAAAAATAACACCAAATATCAAAATAGGCTGAAGCACAAATTGAACTAATGGGTTGGTACCCATAAAATGGGATATTTGATTAAAAATATCAGCACTAAATACAGACGTTAGATTAATTGCGAGATGTTGTAACAGAAAAACCATTAAAAAAATAGCTGAAAGAGCCATAGAAATTTTTCTTGCAATCGATGAATCAAAAAATAGTGACATCAGTTATATAATTAATATATTAATTGCAAATGTAACACTGAAAAAAATGTTACACAAGAAAAAAAATCTATTTATAATGATTTTAAAATAAATCAAAAAGAATATTATTACATTTGAAATATAAAAAATCAAAATATGAAGTACGAATCAATTGACAGTAAGCTATTTATAAAAAATAGAACAAACTTTTCTAAAGAAATGAAAAAAAATAGCGTTGCTTTTTTTAATTCAAATGACATATATCCAGTCAGTGCAGATTCAACTCTGCCATTTGAACAACACAGAGATATTTTCTACTTAAGTGGCATTGATCAAGAAGAAAGTATACTAGTTTTATCTCCAGATAATCCCAACCCAGAACTGAGAGAAATATTATTTTTAAAAGAAACTAATGATCACATTGCGGTTTGGGAAGGACCGAAAATAAATAAAAGACAAGCATTAGAAATAAGTGGAATTAAAACGGTCTTTTGGTTAAACGATTTAGAAAAAGTTATTGATAAATTGGTTAGTAGCTGTCAAAATATATACATAAATAAAAATGAACACTATCGAGCGAAAATTGAGACTGAAACTAGAGAAGCTAGATTCAATAGTTGGCTCGTAAATAAATATCCGAAAAAAAATAAAGAAAGAAGTAATCCAATTTTACAAAGATTGAGGTCAATAAAAGATCCCAAGGAAATAAGTCTTATACAACATGCTTGTAATATAACAAATAAAGGGTTTAGAAGAATTTTAGGTTTTGTAAAGCCAGGAATTTGGGAATACGAAATTGAAGCAGAATTTATACATGAGTTTTTAATTAACAGATCTAAAAAGTTTGCCTACACGCCTATTATTGCATCTGGGAATAACGCAAATATTCTTCATTATATTGAAAATAATATGCAGTGTAAAGATGGTGATTTGATTCTTTTAGATGTAGGAGCTGAATATGCTAATTACTCTAGTGATATGACACGAACAATACCTGTAAATGGAAGATTCAATAAAAGACAAAAGGCTGTTTATAATGCAGTTTTAAAAGTAAAAAATGAAGCCACTAAACTACTAGTCCCTGGTACTGACTGGACTGAGTACCATATTGAGGTAGGTAAGCTAATGACATCTGAATTACTAGATTTAAAATTATTAAATAAAGTAGATATTCAAAATCAAACTAAAGAAATGCCTGCTTATAAAAAATACTTTATGCATGGCACATCACATCATATGGGATTAGATACTCATGACTATGGTTTATTAGATGAGCCTATGCAAGAAAATATGGTTTTTACAGTTGAACCTGGGATTTACTTGCCAGATGAAGGGTTTGGAATTAGATTAGAGGACGATGTAGTTATACAAAAAAATGGCGATCCAATAAATTTGATGAAAAACATCCCTATCGAAATTGATGAAATTGAAGGCTTAATGAATTCTAATTAATTGAATTCCACCCCTGTGCTTTTAGAGGTATTTTAGAATTTGATCTTGTCACAAGACTTGGTGTAGAATTTTTATCTGTTATATGACCGATAACTGTAAAATTTGGATTTGCCTTAATTTTTGAATAATCTTGCTGAGAGATTGTGAATAATAACTCGTAGTCTTCTCCTCCATTTAATGCAATTGTAGTACTGTCAATGTTGAATTCTTCACAAGTCGAAATTAATTGCGGATCTATTGGGATTTTTTCTTCATACAGATCACACCCGACACTGCTTTGACTACAGATATGCATAATTTCAGATGAAAGACCATCACTTATATCAATCATTGAAGTAGGTTTCACTTCTAAATCCTTTAATAGTTTAATTATATCTCTTCTTGACTCTGGCTTAAGTTGTCTCTCAACAAGATACGTGTATTGGTCTAATTCAGGTTGATTGTTAGGGTTTACTTTAAAGACTTCATTCTCGCGTTCAAGAACTTTAAGCCCCATATAAGCACTTCCAAGGTCTCCAGTAACCACTAATAAATCGTTTTGCTTGGCTCCATTTCTGTAGACTATATCTTTTTCATCAACTTCTCCAATCGCTGTAACAGAAATTGTCAAACCAGATGTAGAAGAAGTAGTATCGCCACCAACTAAATCAACATTGTAAGCTTTAGTTGCTAATCTAATTCCAGAATAAAGTTCTTCAAGAGATTCAAGAGTAAATCTGTTCGAAACTGCTATTGAAACTGTAATTTGTGTTCCAATTGCGTTCATAGCATTAATGTCAGACAAATTAACCATAACAGCTTTATATCCTAGATGCTTCAATGGAGTATATGCTAGGTTGAAATGAACACCTTCAACTAGTAAGTCTGTGGAAACAACTACTTTTTTTTTAGTAAATGATAAAACAGCAGCATCATCTCCAATTCCTTTAGATGTACTTGGGTTTATAATCTCAAAATTTTCAGTTAATTTTTTAATTAATTTAAATTCTCCTAAGTCTTTTAAATTGGTTTTAGTTGTATTTTTATCTTCAATCATTTTACAAATTTAACATTCTTTTAGAACATAGGCTTAAATTCAATCCGATAAATAGGTTAAAAAGTATGCAAAAACAAGAGTTATATTGTATATTTGTATGCTAATATATTTTATATATTTATTTATGATAAAAATATCAGATTTAGCAAAAAACAAAGTCATTGAATTAATGTCTACAGACGGTTATAATCCTGTAGAAGACTTTATTAGAGTTGGCGTGAAAAGTGGCGGATGCTCAGGGCTTTCCTATGATTTAAAATTTGATAAAAACACAACTGAAGATGATAAAATGTTTGAGGATAAAAATATAAAGATAGTGGTTGATAAGAAAAGTTTTTTATACCTAATTGGAACAACTTTAGAATACTCTGGTGGCCTTAACGGCACTGGTTTTGTTTTTTCCAACCCCAACGCAAACAGAACATGTGGTTGTGGAGAAAGTTTTTCACTTTAATAAAAAAATATGGCTAAATACACTGAAGACGATTTAAGAGAAGAATTAAAGACAAAAGAATATGAGTATGGTTTTTATACTAAAATGGACTCTGACACATTTCCTGTTGGCTTAAATGAAAATATTGTAAAAGCAATTTCTAAGAAAAAAGATGAACCTCAGTGGATGACAGATTGGAGGCTAAAGGCCTACAAAGTATGGAAAGACATGAAAGAACCTGATTGGGCAAATGTTAAGTATGATAAACCTGATTTTCAAGCAATTTCATACTATTCAGCTCCATCAAATACTCCTAAATACAATGATTTGAGTGAAGTTGATCCTGAATTGCTGGCTACATTTAAAAAACTTGGTATCTCTATAGACGAACAAAAAAAATTAAGTGGCGTTGCCATGGATGTAGTAATTGATTCAGTTTCTGTTGCTACAACCTTTAAAAAAACTTTATCTGAAAAAGGGATAATTTTTTGTTCAATCAGCGAGGCTATAAAAAATCATCCAGATTTAGTAAAAAAATATATTGGATCAGTAGTTCCAGTAAAAGATAATTATTACGCTGCCTTAAACTCAGCAGTTTTTAGTGATGGCTCATTTTGTTATATTCCAAAGGGGGTTAAATGTCCGATGGAACTTTCTACTTATTTTAGAATTAACCAAGCTGGTACAGGACAATTTGAAAGAACTCTTGTTATTGCAGACAAAGAGAGTTATGTAAGTTATCTTGAAGGTTGTACGGCTCCTAGTAGAGATGAAAATCAACTGCACGCCGCTGTAGTTGAATTAATAGCTATGGATGATTCAGAAATTAAATATAGTACTGTACAAAATTGGTTTCCTGGAAGTCCAGATGGTAAAGGGGGAGTTTTTAATTTTGTCACAAAAAGGGGACTATGTGAAAAGAATGCCAAAATTTCTTGGACTCAAGTTGAGACTGGTAGTGCTGTTACATGGAAATACCCTTCATGTATACTAAAAGGAGACAATTCTATTGGAGAGTTTTACTCTATAGCAGTAACCAATAATTATCAACAAGCAGACACAGGGACAAAAATGATTCATATTGGAAAAAACACCAAGTCAACTATCATATCGAAAGGTATCTCCGCTGGAAAGTCACAAAATAGTTATCGAGGATTAGTAAAAATTAATTCCAGAGCTGAAAATGCAAGAAATTTCTCTCAATGTGACAGTTTGCTTATGGGTAATGAATGTGGTGCTCATACATTCCCCTACATTGAGGCTAAAAATAAAACAGCACAAATAGAGCATGAGGCTACGACAAGTAAAATTGGAGAAGACCAAATTTTTTATTGTAATCAAAGAGGAATCGATACTGAAAAAGCAATAGCACTAATCGTTAATGGTTTTAGTAAGGATGTTTTAAATAAGTTACCAATGGAATTTGCTGTTGAAGCACAGAAACTTTTAGAGATTTCACTTGAAGGTTCAGTCGGATAAAAATTTACAAAATGAAGTTATATAAAATAATAATATTCGTCTTATTTTTTTCTTTTAGTTGTGATAAAAAACAAGATAAAATAGTTTCAAATAAAGTGGTTGAAACAAAAAACAATGATCTTATTATTCTCTCTGGAGATTATGTTTTTTACAACAATGCTGCTGTATTGCAAACTAACAAGAATGTATATGGAATTATAATTAATGAAAAAGTAAATGAGTTAAATGATAGATTATCTTCAATCAAAAAAGATGAATTTGATTTTATTCCAGTTATTCTTAAAGGAAGATTGAAAAATAAGGATGAAAATGATGAAGGTTGGTCAGTGAAATTAGAAATTACAGAAATAGTTGAAATTATTAATAAAGAAGAATAAATTATGTTAAGCATTAAGAATTTGCATGCCAAAGTTGACGATAAAGACATTTTAAATGGTATCAATCTAGAGGTAAAAGCAGGAGAAGTACATGCTATAATGGGTCCTAATGGATCTGGCAAAAGTACTCTAGCATCTATTATTGCTGGAAAGGAAGAATATGAAATTACAAGTGGTGATATTGATTTAAATGGAGAATCTATTGAGGACTTATCTGCAGAAGAAAGAGCTCATAAAGGTATTTTTCTTTCATTCCAATATCCGGTTGAAATTCCTGGAGTTTCTGTTACTAACTTCATAAAGACAGCCATAAATGAAACAAGAAAAGCAAAAGGACAGGAAGAAATGCCTGCCAAAGAAATGCTTAAACTTCTAAAAGACAAATCTAATCTTTTAGAAATTGACAGAAAGTTTTTATCTAGATCCATAAATGATGGATTTTCTGGGGGAGAAAAAAAGAGAAATGAAATTTTTCAAATGGCGATGTTAGAACCTAGCGTAGCAATATTAGATGAAACAGATTCTGGATTGGATATTGATGCCTTAAGAATTGTTGCTAACGGAGTTAATAAATTAAAAAGTTCTAAAAATGCAGTAATCCTAATAACACATTACCAAAGATTATTAGACTATATAGTTCCAGATCATGTACATGTTTTATATAATGGAAAAATTGTCAAATCAGGTAATAAAGATTTAGCATTAGAGCTAGAAGCAAAAGGATACGATTGGATTAAAGAAGAAGTAAAAAACTAAGAAAATGGATTTAAAAGAAAAACTAGTTTCCTCCTTCATAGCCTTTGAAAATCAAGTTGATATAGACAGTTATGTACACGACATCAGAACTGAAGCAATTAAAAATTTTGAAAGCATAGGCTTTCCAACAAAAAAAAATGAATCCTGGAAATACACTTCTTTAAAGCAAGTTTTAGATACTGATTACAGTATTTTTCCGAGTAAAAATACAGCTCTTGTTTATTCTAAAATTGAAAAATACCTGATTGATGATATAGATAGTTATAAAATTATTTTCGTTGATGGTATATATTGCTCTCACTTATCAGAAACTACTCATGAAGGAATGGATATTTGTTTAATGTCTTCAGTTTTAAATAAACCTAAATATGCTCCAATCATAGAAAATTATTTTAATAAAGCATTAAAAAAAGATGGCATTACCGATTTAAACACTGCGTTTTCAAAAGAAGGAGCGTTCATACACATACCTAAAAATAAATTTGTTGAAAAGCCAATTCAAATTATTCATTTTAATAGTGGCAATGAAAGTTCTTTAATGCTGCAGCCTAGAAATCTAATAATTGTTGACGAAAATTCTCAACTACAAATTATTGAAAGACATCAAAATCTAAACGAAAATGAAGTTTTAACAAATTCTGTAACAGAAATATTTGTAAACCCAAAATCTATAGTAGATTACTATAAAATTCAAAATGACAATAAGCAAGCTTCAATAATAGATACGACATCAATTGTTCAAGAACATAATAGTGTATGCACTTTACATACATTTTCTTTAGGCGGAAAACTTACAAGAAACAATCTTACTTTTTCTCAAAAAGGAGAGCATATCGAATCCATAATGAAGGGGATTACAATTATTGAAGAAAAACAACATGTAGATCACAATACGCTAGTTCATCATATAAAACCAAATTGCGAAAGTCATCAAGACTATAAAGGTATTTTTGATGACAGCTCTACAGGGGTGTTTAATGGTACAGTTGTTGTGGAAAAAGAAGCTCAAAAAACAAATGCTTTTCAAGCGAATAACAATGTATTGTTAAGTGATAAAGCCTCAATTAACACTAAGCCTCAACTTGAGATTTTTGCCGATGATGTAAAATGTTCTCACGGGTGTACTATTGGTCAACTTGATAAAAACGCTCTTTTTTATCTAAAGTCAAGAGGTATTCCAGAAAAAGAAGCTAAAGCTTTATTAATGTATGGTTTTGCAAACAATGTTATGCAAAGTGTAAAAATTCCAGAACTAAAAAATAGAATTACTAATATAATTGCTGGAAAATTAGGTGTCAATATTGGGTTTAATTTATAAATGAAAAAAAATAGACATATAAATATTGATCAAATTAGAAACGATTTTCCTATTCTTAAAAGAAAAGTAAATGGCCAAAAATTAATATATTTTGATAATGCTGCTACTTCCCAGACTCCACAAATAGTTATTGATTCAATTGTTGATTATTATTCAAAATATAATTCAAATATTCACAGAGGGGTTCACTTTTTAAGTCAGGAAGCAACTGATGCTTATGAGAACTCAAGAGTTAAATTTCAAAAACATTTCAATGCTCATAACTCATACGAAATAATATTTACATCTGGAACGACACACAGTATTAACCTAGTTGCAAATGGATTCAAAAAGATATTGAAAAAAAATGATGAGATTATCATTTCTCAATTAGAGCATCATAGTAACATAGTCCCTTGGCAGATGCTTTGTGAAGAAACTGGAGCAAAAATAAAAGTTATACCAATTGACAATAATGGTGAATTAATTATTGACAAATTTGAAAATCTCCTAAATTCAAAAACTAAATTAGTATTTGTTAATCATGTATCAAATGCACTTGGGATTGTAAACCCAATTAAGCATATAATAAAAAAAGCACATGAATTTAATGCAATTGTTTTAGTAGATGGTGCTCAAGCAACTCCACATATGAAAATTGATGTTGTTGATCTAGATGTGGACTTTTATGTTACCTCTACTCATAAAATATGTGGCCCTACCGGAGTTGGAATCCTTTACGGTAAGGAAAAGTGGTTAAATAAAATTCCTCCTTTTTTAGGTGGTGGAGAAATGATCGATCAAGTTACTTTTGAAAAATCAACATATGCTGGTCTTCCAAATAAATTTGAAGCTGGGACTCCGAATATTAGTGGTGTAATTGCATCTGGAATTGGAATAGATTATTTAAATTCAATTGGACTCGAAGAGATTTACAAATACGAAAATGAATTGCTAGAATATGCAACTAAGAAGCTGCTACTAATTAAAGATTTAAAGATTTACGGTTTTTCTACAAAAAAAACATCAGTAATATCTTTCAATGTTGGCAATATACATCCTTATGACATTGGCTCTATTCTAGATAAATTTGGAATTGCTACAAGAACTGGACAACTCTGTGCTCAACCAATAATGGATTATTTTAAAATCCCTGGCACTATAAGAGTTTCATTTAGTTTTTATAACACAAAAGAAGAGATTGATGAATTTATTAAAGCACTTCACAAAGCAATTTTAATGCTTTATTAAATAAAAAAATAACACAATATTCAATACTTTAAATTGAATAATCTTTTTGTTATCGTATTTTTACTAAAATTATAAGCTTGAAAATAAAACAAATACAAGACGAGATAATAGAGGAATTTGCAATGTTTGATGATTGGATGCAGAGGTATGAATACATGATTGATTTAGGAAAATCCTTACCTTTAATTGATGGAAAATTTAAAACAGATGACTACCTGGTTAATGGCTGTCAAAGTAAAGTTTGGGTAAAAGCCGAACTTGTTGATAAACAAATAGTGTTCAAGGCAGATAGTGATGCGATTATAAGCAAAGGGATTATTGCAATTTTGATCAGAGTATTTTCTCATCACGAACCTAATGAAATAATAGAAGCTAATACAGATTTTATTGATAAAATTGGACTAAAAGATCATCTTTCGCCAAACAGAGCAAATGGTCTTTCAAGTATGATTAAACAATTAAAATTATACGCTTTAGCTTATCAAACAAAAATAAATAATGAGTAAAGAAAATTTTGATCCAAATATTTTAGGTGAAAAAATTGTTAAGGTTTTAAAAACAGTTTTTGACCCAGAGATTCCTGTTGATATATATGAGTTAGGTCTAATTTATGATGTAATGATTAATGAAGATAGAGATGTTAAAATTCTAATGACTTTAACCACTCCAAATTGTCCAGTAGCAGAATCATTACCGTTAGATGTTGAAAATAAAGTTAAATCAATGGAGGAAGTTAATGACGCTGAAGTTGAAATTACTTTTGATCCTCCCTGGTCTCAAGATTTAATGAGTGATGAAGCAAAATTAGAAATAGGGATTTTATAAATCCTCTACAAAAAGTAAATGTCAAAAGAAATTATAAATAGAGTTGCCAATAGTAAGATTATCACAATTGACCTAGAAGATTACTATCCTCAAGGTAAAAGACATTTATTAGATATTAAAAATTGGCTTTTTAAAGGTCTAGTTTTAAAAGAAAAAGAATTTAGATCGTCAGTTGAGGATTTTGGCTGGGATAGATTTAACGACGGGTATGTTGCTGTTATTTGTAGTAGTGGAGCAATAATTCCAACATGGGCATATTTACTTATTGCAACTAAATTAAAAGATAATTGCATTATAAATATTGTTGGTGATTTAGATTATTTAGAAAAACATATCTTTTCAGATATTATAAATTCAATTGATTTCTCCAACTTTAATGATAAGTCAATTGTTATAAAAGGGTGTTCGAAAAAAAATATTCCAATTGATGCCTACTCACAATTAATAAATAGATTAAAACCAATTGCTAAACGAATAATGTTTGGTGAAGCTTGCTCAACTGTACCGTTATACAAAAAGTAAATTAACAGTCTGGGTACAAAAACTTATTGTAAGGAAATCTAGTGACATGAATTTTTCTAACTTCAGAATACAAACAATTTTTTAAATCATTTATATTTTCGTTATTTAGAGCGGAAATAAATCTAACCTCATTATTACTGTTACTCATCCAGGTATTTTTCCAATCATCTAAGTTATAATTAGACTTATCTCTGACTGCAATCAAATCTTCCTCATCAAATTCTTCAAATGAGTAATTGTCAATTTTATTAAAGACCATAATAGTTGGCTTATCAGAGCTTTTGATCTCTTCTAGTATTTTATTAACTGATTCCACATGCTCCTCAAAATTTGAATGTGAAATATCAACAACATGTATCAATAAATCTGCTTCCCTTACTTCGTCCAAAGTACTTTTAAAAGATTCAATTAACTGCGTTGGCAGTTTTCTTATGAAACCTACTGTGTCACTCATTAAAAAAGGAAGGTTTTTAACAACAACTTTTCTTACAGTAGTGTCTAAAGTAGCAAACAGCTTGTCTTCAGCGAACACTTTTGATTTACTTAAAACATTCATCAAAGTTGACTTTCCTACATTTGTATATCCAACTAAAGCAACTCTTATCATCTTGCCTCTGTTGCCTCTTTGGATATGCATTTGTTTGTCTATGTTCTTAATTTTCTTTTTTAATAAAGAGATTTTATCTCTTACAATTCTTCTATCGGTTTCAATTTCTGTTTCTCCTGGACCTCTCATTCCAATACCCCCTTTTTGTCTTTCAAGATGAGTCCACATCCCTTTTAGTCTAGGTAACAAATATTGGCATTGAGCCAACTCAACTTGTGTTCTAGCATAACTTGTTGTAGCTCTTTGAGCAAAAATATCTAATATTAAATTTGTTCTATCTAAAATTTTACAATTAAATATTTTACTAATATTTCTTTCTTGTGCAGGAGATAATTCATCATCGAATATTATGGTCTGAATCTTTACAACATTAATAAAATCAAGTACTTCTTTAATTTTTCCACTGCCCAAAAATGTTTTTGGATTTGGAGTGTCTAAATTTTGTGTAAAGCGCTTTACAACAGCACCTCCAGCAGTAGTTGTTAAAAACTCTAGCTCATCAAGATATTCTTTAGACTTTTCCTTGTCTTGATCACGAGTTATAACTCCAATTAAAATAGTATTTTCCAAGATTTTAATATTCTGGAGTAAATGTACAAATATGAATTAAAAATTTATACACATTATAACATGTATTTACTATCTTTAAAAATCTATAATTATTCATATATGAAAAAGTTATTATTCTTTTGTTTTTTAGTACTAAGTTTTAATATTAACTCGCAAACATCAGCTGATGTAGATTGTACAGCAGGGCCAATTAATACTAGCTTTTGTTATGATACTGGATTAGACAACTCTTATTCTTTTACAAGTCTTGATGGAAGCCCGATGAACCTTACTATTAACTCTGGGCAAGTAGAAAATGGATGGGA
>JADHRR010000030.1:0-12571 GCA_016777305.1 Flavobacteriaceae bacterium | reverse complement strand
AATAATATTTATTTCTTCCCCATAAAATTAATTTATTATATATTTACACTCCAAATCGCGGGATAGAGCAGTAGGTAGCTCGTCGGGCTCATAACCCGAAGGTCACAGGTTCGAGTCCTGTTCCCGCTACTACACAAGACGGACTAGTTTTTTTACTAGTCCGTTTTTTATTGCAATCATCCTTACCCATTGTAAATGAATGGATTAACCTAAATATTGGGTTCAAATTTGAGGTTCGATATGTTCTGTCGTTCGGGTCTATGACTATTCCCTCTTGGTAACTGCACCGTATTTGTTAGTTAATTTTCTTTTTCTTATCTCATCAAATAATTGAAACAATAAAACAGTTATACTATTATAGTGTAACCGTTTTTATATTTAAAGTATAATCTTTTAGATATTCTCATCTAAAGATTCATCTACAAAAGTTTTATCATCTATACTAAAGTCGTCCATAGTTTGCTCTAGTTTACTACTAATTTTGACCAAATAAATTGTATCCGAATCCCTAACCTCTACAGCTTTTATAGTTTCACCTTTTAAATTTTTAAAAGAAATAATTTCATCATAATCATATCCTTCGGGATATTTTTCGATTAACAAGTTTAATATTTCGGATGTTAATTTTTTATAATCAATAATAATTCTTTTCATAGTAATTACATTTTTAATAAATAGGCGAAAATTAAAGGCGCTACTATAGTTGCATCACTTTCAATGATAAACTTTGGAGTATCTATGTCAATCTTTCCCCATGTAATTTTTTCATTAGGAACAGCTCCAGAATATGAACCATAACTAGTAGTAGAATCAGAAATTTGACAAAAGTAACTCCAAAACGGAGTTGTTTCTTTTTCTAAATCTTGATAAAGCATGGGGACAACACAAATTGGAAAATCACCAGCTATACCTCCACCTATTTGAAAAAAACCAATACCATTATTAGAGTTTTGGGTATACCACTCAGAAAGAAAAGTCATATATTCAATTCCGGACTTCACAGTAGATGCTTTTAACTCTCCCTTTATAACATATGAAGCAAAAATATTTCCCATTGTTGAATCTTCCCAACCTGGGACAACCATTGGAAGATTTTTTTCTGCTGCAGCATACATCCATGAATCTTTAATATCAATTTCATAATACTCTTCTAATACACCTGAAAGTAACAGTTTGTACATATATTCATGAGGAAAATAACGCTCACCTCTTTCCTCACAATCTTTCCATATTTTAAAAATATGTTTTTGTAATCTTCTAAAAGCTTCTTCCTCAGGAATGCATGTATCAGTAACTCTATTTAATCCTTTTAATAGTAGGTTCCATTCATCTTTTGGTGTTAGATCTCTATAATTTGGTATTCTTTTATAATGCGAGTGAGCTACTAAATTCATTATATCTTCCTCTAGATTAGCTCCTGTACTCGAAATAATTTGAACTTTATCTTTTCTAATCACTTCAGAAAAAATTTTTCCTAACTCAGCAGTACTCATTGCTCCTGCTAATGAGACTAACATTTTTGAGCCATTATTTATTTGATTTTCATAAGCTTTTGCAGCATCCACAAGTGTGGCAGCATTAAAATGCAGAAAATATTTTTCTATAAATTCTGAAATTGAATATGTATTACTCATAATCATTTTTAAATTTTATTAATTTTTTAAATGGTGAATCGATTTTTTCTTCTTCATTATATTCATTGTCATTTTCATTAGATTTAAACTTATAGCTTAACATCTTGTAATATAGTTTAGCCGCCAAAAAATCTGAAGATTTATCGATTTCATTAGGGCATAATTCAACAATGTCAAAACCAACAACATTTTTCTCATTAAAAACACGTCGTAAAAAATCTAAGGTTTCATACCAAAACAATCCTCCAGGCTCAGGGGTACCAGTACTTGGCAATATTGAAGGATCAAAAGCATCTAAATCAAATGAAATAAACACATTTTTGGATAATTTTTCAATTACATCATCAATCCAGTATTCATTTGAAGCCAATTCATGTGCAAAGAAGACATTATCCTGATTCATAACATTTTTTTCTTCTACATCCATACTTCTAATACCTACTTGAACTAAATTTGTATTTTGATTAGCCTCATACATTGCACAAGCATGATTATATTTTGTTCCTTCATAAACTTGTCTTAAATCAGCATGAGCATCAATATGTAAAACACTAAGATCATCAAAGGAATCATTAAATGCTTTAACTGTAGCTATGGAAATTGAGTGTTCGCCTCCAAATATGGTTACAAACTTATTTTTACTAATATATTTTTTAGTGATTTTGTATACAGTGTCGATCATTTCATCAGGTGAATCAAAATCTGATATTGAATCAGATAAATAAATTCCCTTTTTGTAAACTTCACTATTAGTTTCAATATCGTAAAGTTCCATATTTTCTGAAGCTTCTAAAAAAGCTGATGGTCCTTTATCAGCTCCTTTTTGCCATGTACTAGTTCCATCATAACAAACAGGGATTAGAACTATTTTAGCAGATTCAATTTTGCTAAACTTTTTAGCTATTCCAGCATAAGTTTTATTTGTTTTCATATCCTAATATTGAAAGGAATTCCTCACTTTTTTGTTGTTCTTTGAATAATTTGGTATTAAAATTTCCATTTGAGTCTTTATCAATAATTATATGTTTTGGATGGGGTATTAAGCAATGCTGAAGACCTCCAAAACCTCCAATACTTTCTTGATATGCTCCAGTATTAAAAAATCCAACATATAATGGATCTTTATCTCTATATATTGGTAAATAAATTGCATTTACATGTTGTTCAGAATTATAATAATCATCACTATCACAAGTTAGTCCTCCTAATAACACTCGCTCATATTCTGAATTCCATTTGTTTATTGGCAACATAATGAAACGTTTATTTATGGCCCAACTATCAGGCAAAGTTGTAATGAATGATGAATTAATTATATTCCATTTTTCACGATCATTTTGTTTTTTTTGATATAAAACTTCATATATAGCACCGCCACTTTCACCGACCGTGTAACTCCCAAATTCAGTAAAAATATTAGGTGTTTCAACTTTAGCTTCATTACTAGCTTTCTGAATTTGATAGATTATTTCTTCTATCATATATTGATAATCATAATCGAAAGCCAAGGAGTTTTTGATTGGAAATCCACCCCCAATATTTAAGCTATCCAATGTTGGACAAATTTTCTTTAAATCAACGTATAATTTTAAACATTTAGATAATTCGTTCCAATAGTATGCATTATCTTTTATACCTGTGTTGATAAAAAAGTGAAGCATTTTAAGATTAACTTTTTTATTATTTTCTATTTCATCTCTATAAAATGATAAAATATTTTTATACCCAATTCCTAATCTACTTGTATAAAATTCAAATTTTGGTTCCTCCTCACTCGCTATTCTTATGCCAATATTAATTTTACGTGATGTTTCACTAAGAATTAAATTTAATTCTTTGTAATTATCAATAATTGGTATGCAATTTTCATGTCCAGATTCTATAAGGTCTGCAATATTTGAAATGTATTGATTTCGCTTAAAGCCATTACATAAAACAAAAGTTTTATTAGAAATTTTTCCTTCATTTTTTAGTGATTTAATTATATCTAAATCAAATGCTGAGGAAGTTTCTATGTGTGTATCATTTTTTAAAACCTCAGAGATAACGTGTTTAAAATGAGAACTTTTTGTACAATAGGAATAAAAATAATTTCCTTTGTAATTATGCTTTTTAATTGCTTCCCTAAACCAATTCTTGGCATTGTTTATATTTTTAGAAATTTTTGGCAAATAAGTGAATTTTAATGGAGTCCCATATTGTTTAATCAAAGATGTTAAATCAACGCCATTAAAAAGCAAATCTCCATTAGGAATTGAAAATTCTTCTTGAGGAAAGTCAAAAGTTTGCTCTATTAAGTCTTTATAAGTTATGTTCATTATATTCCAATTAAAAAATTAAAAAACAAATCCTATCGCTATCTGATAACTTGATTTGTTGAAAACTAATTGAAATTGAAAAACTAAATTACTAGTTGGAGATACACTCCTCTAAGACTAAGAATCTGAAGTGTATTTAAAAATATTACAATGGAAGAAAACCTAATTTTTTCGTTGTATTTACCAAATACAAAACAATTTTTTTTCTTCCAAAAAAAACTACTTCCGAAATAAATAAAATTTAACATTTTATTTTAATACATAATCCAAATGTAATTTTTTTTTTAATAAAAAAAACACTTTTTTTTTGTAAATTTTTAGAATATTTCAATAACAAATTTAAAACTGTCTAATCCATTATTGTAGAACTAAGCTTTTTATTTCATTATCAAATTCTTTCTTAAAATCCTCAAATGCTTTTCCGGTTGCAGGACCATTAAAACCTGTATGAATACTATTGACTTTTCCTGACTTATCAATAATAATAGTTGTTGGATAGGAACGAATTTCTTTTAGCATTGGAAGTTTTTCTTGAGCAAGTTTAGTGTCAACGCTTCCGTATTGAGCTAATAATACTGGGTAAGGAATATTAAATCTATCAATCATTGATTGAATTCTGTTCATAGCTTTTTCTTGAGTTCTAGCTGCCTCAAAACTCAATGCTACAAAAGCTAAATCTTTTGATGGATTATTTTTGATATAAGATAAAAAGAATTTAGTTTCATCTAAACAATTAGGACACCATGTACCCATAATTTGAACAACTACTACCTTATTTTTGAATTGCTTATCATTTAAACTTACATAATCACCTTCAGAATTTTTAAAATTAAATGAAATTTTTTCAAATCCATCTTTGAGCTGTGTAAGTTCTTTAGAATTAGCAAGCTGATAATTATCATCTTTTACCATCCAAAATTTAGTTATGGAATTACTTTGATAATAGAGATTACCGTGAATAGTATCTCCAAGTTTGGCAGCCTTTATTAAATATGGGTGGGCACCATCAAATGTTGAAAGAAGTATTGAATCTTTAAAAACGATTCCAGATAAAAAACGAGTATCACCTGAATTTTTCCTAAAAGTTCCCGAAACTTTATTTCCTGTTTGAGTAAAAATACCTAAACCAGGATATGGTTTTTCTGGCCTAAAAACAGTCTTAAATTGACCGTTTAAATCTAGGTTTGGAGATTCTCTAAATTCAAATTTAGGAGCATCACTAATTATTGCTTTAAAAGATGTTTCAGTTCCAGACTCCTCCTTTAAATAAATACCTTCTAAAGAGCCATTGCCAACTTTAGCAATAATTACTGCATCAAAAGGTGGCATGTAAACTTTTATAGAATCGTTTTCATACTTGATATTATTGTAAACTAGAGTTTCTTTATCATTTTCTACTTTCATTAATAGCTGATCTGAATCTTTAATAAATTCAAATTTAAATGGTAAAATAGAACCATCTTTTGTTATCATTTCTGCCCTATAATTACCAAGTTGGGGCTCAACAATAGAATTTTGACAGGATTGTAATAAAATAAAAACGAATAATAAAACTATTTTTTTCATGTTAACACTATTAAAATTTGACAAGAGTTACAATATAAGGTTTAACTTAAAATTGATTTTTATTTATTTGTAACTTACTTTTTGGATTAATATTTTAAGATATGAATTTAAACAACTTTTGGACTAAAATTTTTGGAATTTTTGGAATACTTGGAGGTATCACTTTATTTGCTGGAGATATGCTTTTTTATTATGACCCTCTAAATATTAACTTATTTGAAAACATGGGTAATGCATCAGATTCAAGAATTATTTATAGTGCAGTTACAGCCTTATTGGCTGCTTGGTTTTATATGCTTGGAGTTATTCATGTTTATCAAGCTTTTAAACCCTCTAAAACTCTTGTAAAAAATATAATTTTTATTTGTTTTGCTGCCATTACAATTTCTTATGGAGTTGTTCACGGAGCTTTTGTAGCAATAGCGACTTCTTCAAAATTAGCTATCCAAAATAATCTTGATTTAAATGAAAGTATTTTATTAGCTTCAGAAGCTAATAACGTACTAAGACTATTAGTATATCCAATTTTCGGGCTTTTATCAATTTTATTTATCACTCAAGTCTGGAAAAGAAAAACTTTGTACCCAAAATGGATTATTCTTTTTTTTCCATTAATACCTTTTTTAATTCAAGACTTTATTTGTAATAATTTATCTGGAAATATTTGGATTATTGTCTGTGGAGGATATTTAAATCACATTCTAATAATTTTCTTCACTGCCTCTACTATTGCTCTTTGGAATAAAAAAACTTAAATATTAGTGATAGATTACTGTTGACAAAAAATTACTATGCATGCATAGTAATTTATCAGTTTTCTATATATTTGTTACAATAATTAATTTGTAAAAGATGGCTGATAAATACGTTGATATAGATACTCTAAAATACTTATTGTATGATGTACATGAGTTAGAAAAATTACTTAAAAGAGAAAGATTTGTTGATCACGATAAGGAATCTCTAGATATGTTTTTAGACTCTAGTAAAGATTTTGCCGATAGAGAGTTATTCCCTTATTTTAAGGAAATGGATGAAAATCCAGCTTTTCATAAAGATGGACAGGTATATGTGCATAAGCAGGTAGAAACAATGATGAAAAAAGGAGGCGAATTAGGTTTTATATCATCTAGTTTTGATTACGAAGTTGGAGGTTTACAAATTCCTCTAATGGCTAGTACTGCATCAAGCTACATACTTGATGCTGCAAATAATCATTTACCTGGATATGCAGGTCTAACTCAAGGTGCTGCTGAGCTAATTATTCATTTTGCTAAAAAGGATCTTTTAGATAAGTATGTTCCTGATATGCTTGCTGGTAATTGGGGAGGAACTATGTGTTTAACTGAACCGCAAGCAGGAAGCTCTTTGTCTGATATTGTAACAAAAGCTACACCAAATGAGAACGGGTACTATAATATTAGTGGCCAAAAAATATTTATCTCAGCTGGGGATAACCAATATCTAGATAATATTGTTCATTTAGTTCTAGCTAGAGTTGAAGGAGCTCCAAAAGGAACAAAAGGAATATCATTATTTATAGTTCCAAAAAACAGAAAATTAGATGATGGTTCTTTAGAACCAAACGATGTGACTAGTGTTGCTGATTTTCAAAAAATGGGTCAAAAAGGATATTGTACAACTCATTTAGGGTTTGGAGATAAAGAAGATTGTCGCGGTTGGTTAGTTGGAGAAGAGAACAATGGATTAAGCTGCATGTTTGTGATGATGAATGCAGCTAGAATTGGAGTTGGAAGAGCTGCATCAGCAATTGCTTCAGCCGCATATTATGCATCTCTTCAATATGCCAATGAAAGACCACAAGGAAGAAAACTTTCCAGTGATGGTAAGAAAAATGTAGAAGAAAGTCAGTCCTTAATTATTGAACACCCTGATGTTAGAAGAATGCTCTTATTACAAAAAGCGGTTGTTGAGGGTTCTATGAGTCTTGTTTTATTAGCAGCTAAATATTATGATATAGAAAGTACTGCTCAATCAAAAGAGGAAAAAATAAAATACAATACTTTACTTGAAATGATTATACCAGTTGTAAAAACATACCCATCTGATGCTGGGGCTTATTCCGTAAATAATGGACTACAAGTGTTAGGGGGATATGGATTTTGTTCAGACTTTATACTGCAACAGTATTATAGAGATATTAGAATTTCTGCAATATATGAAGGTACTACCGGAATTCAGTCTCAAGACCTTCTTGGTCGAAAAATTACCATGAATAACGGAGAGGGTTTGAAACTATTACTTGAAGAAATAATTAAAACAATTACAAAAGTAAGCAATTATCCAGAATTAAAAGAATATTGTGATTCTCTTAGTAAAAAAATTAAATTATCAGAAAAGATTTTACAAACACTTATGCCTTACGCCCTCAAAGGAGATTTTGAAAAGTATTTAGCTGATGCAAGTATATTTATGGAATTCTTCAGCTTAGTAATAGTTGGATGGAATTGGTTAGAAATTGCGGCAAATTCACAGGAAGCTCTTAAAAATGGAGATAAGAAATATTCAGAAATCTTCTATAAAAGTAAGATAGAAACTATGAAATATTTCTTTGAATATGAATTACCTAAAACTATTGGTCATTCAGAAATAATCATGAATCCATCATCTGTAACAATAAAGAAAGAAGGAGAAATTTTAATTTAATCCTTGTTGTGTGAGCCATCACAAAATCCATTTGGATCTAATGTATTTCCACATCCACATTTTGGTTTATTTGACATAAACTAGTTTTTATTAAAAAAATCAAGTTTATGCCAAATAAAAAGCTCCTCAAATAATTAAGGAGCTTTTTTTCCAAACAAAACAAAATTTTTAAATGTTAATTATTTAAGATTGACACTACTATAAGTTCAGCTCTTGCATAATAGCTTTCAGATTTAACTGCCCATTCATGAGCATTGAAACCTTCATCACAATAATCAGCATAGGGTTGTGCACCAAACCTAATTAAAAGGTTAACCATATCAGGTCTATCATTAATAACAGCGTGAATTAATAAAGGTTTACCATCTACTACTGATCTTGAATTAATTAATCTTTTAGAAAGTAGATCATTAACAACTTTATAGTTGTTATTTATAATTTCTTTTATAATAATTTGATTGTAGTCATTTATATTAACAAAAGATTCTTGATTAGCAAACTGAAACTGTAAGCTTAGAATTGTTAATAAACAAAATATTTTCTTCATCATAAATTTAATTTTTATCAAAAATAATACCAATTATGATATTTTTATTATTAAATTTAACATATGATTATACTATATTAACTATATATATATATATAAAATATTTTTAATGTTAATTTAATATTAAATAAACTAATTAATTTTAATAATATGGCAATAAAAGCTGATTTAGAGTCTATTCAAATTGAAAATAAATCTTTTTATTTCAGAGTTTTCGATAAAAACAATCACAATCCATTACACAAACATCAAAAGTGGCATTATCATCCAGAAATTGAATTAGTTTTTATTAGCAATGGAGAAGGAAAACGACAAGTTGGATTAGACCTGTCCAATTACAGAGACGGAGATTTGGTTTTAATCGGATCTAATGTTCCACATACTGGATTTACAGATTATTTTGATAATGATAGGAAAGAGGTAGTTATACAGTTCAAACCTGATTTTTTAGGAGATTCATTATTAAGAGTATTTGAATTTAAAAAAATTCAAAAATTACTTGAACTATCAAAACAAGGAATAGTTTTTTATGGTGAAACAAAAAAAAACATTGGAATTAGCATGCTAGGCCTACAATACGAATCTAACTTTCAACAGTTATTGACACTTTTAAGGATATTAGAAAACCTTTCTAATTCTGAAGAATATAAATTATTAAACGATAAAGAGTTTTCAAATCAAAGCATTATTGAAAACGAAAGAATAAATAAAGTTTTTAATTATGTCAAAAATAACTACAAAGAAAAAATATGTTTAAATGAAGCATCCAGCCTAGTTTTTATGACGACACCTTCTTTTTGTAGGTATTTTAAAAAACATACTGGAAAAACATTTATAAAATTTGTAAACGAATATAGAATCAATAACGCTTTAAAACTTCTTGCACAGTCTGAAATTGACATTAAAAATATTTGCTATGAATGTGGGTTTAATAATTTTTCTCACTTTAATAGACTGTTTAAGAAAACAATAAAAATCACCCCGTCAGAGTATAGAAAAAAAATTAACTCAATTGAATGATAAGGTTTTTTATCAAAATTTAAATTTATTGCTTATTTTAAAAGAAAATTAACTCAAATGGAAAATTTAAAACTCGTTGTTCAGCTTATTATAGCATTAGGAATTTTTAATGTATGGCTAATAAATTTTAGTAAACCCTCTAAATACAGAGGAGGTAACGCTGGTAATATGTCTGAGGAATTCGAAACATATGGATTTAACAGCTGGTTCATGAAATTAGTTGGATTTTTAAAACTGTCTATGGCTGTTTTACTTATTGCAGGGATTTGGTATTCAAATCTTGTTGAATACGCTGCTTTTGTAATTGGAACTTTAATGGTTGGTGCAATTTTCGCTCATGTTAAAATCAATGATCCATTTATTAAGTCTGTTCCCGCATTAATTATGCTTATTCTTTGTTCCATACTTATCATATTGTAACTCATAACTTATATAATCAAATTAATATTATTTTACTTTGAATTCATTTTATATAGATTAATTTTGCAGAAAATACTACTACATGGCATTTAACATCGAAATGATCGAAAAGGTTTATAAAGAAATTAAAACCAAAGTAGACAAGGCAAAAGAGCTAACACAAAAGCCTCTAACACTTTCTGAAAAAATTCTTTACTCTCATTTATGGAGTGATAATCTTAATACTCCTTTCACAAGAGGGGAAGATTATGTCGATTTTGCACCAGATAGAATTGCCTGTCAGGATGCAACAGCTCAAATGGCCTTGTTGCAGTTTATGCAAGCTGGGAAAAAAAAGGTTGCAGTTCCTACAACAGTCCATTGTGATCACTTAATTCAAGCTTCTGTTGGAGCAACTAAAGATTTACAATCTGCATTAAACAATAGCAATGAAGTTTTTAACTTTTTAGAATCAGTATCCAATAAATATGGAATAGGTTTTTGGAAACCAGGAGCTGGTATTATTCACCAAGTTGTACTGGAAAATTATGCATTCCCTGGTGGAATGATGATTGGTACAGATTCTCACACAGTTAATGCTGGTGGTTTAGGAATGGTTGCGATTGGAGTTGGAGGTGCTGATGCGGTTGATGTAATGGCTGGAATGCCATGGGAATTAAAATTTCCTAAACTAATTGGAGTTAAATTAACTGGAAAGTTATCAGGTTGGACAGCTCCAAAGGATGTTATATTAAAAGTTGCTGGAATTCTCACTGTAAAAGGTGGAACTGGAGCTATTATCGAATACTTTGGGCCAGGTGCTCAATCAATGTCATGTACTGGAAAAGGAACCATTTGTAATATGGGAGCAGAAGTAGGTGCGACTACATCAACATTTGGATATGATGAGTCTATGGAAAGATATTTAAGATCTACTGATAGAAATGATGTTGCAGATGCTGCTAATAAAGTTAAAGACTATTTAACTGCAGATAAAGAAGTTTATGAAAATCCTGAAAAATATTTTGATCAAGTAATTGAAATCAATTTATCTGAACTTATGCCACATGTTAACGGCCCCTTCTCACCTGATATTGCTACACCGATAAGTGAAATGAGTGAGAAATCTAGAAAAAATGATTGGCCTATTAAAGTTGAATGGGGGTTAATTGGCTCATGTACAAACTCATCCTATGAGGATTTATCTAGAGCAGCCTCAATAGCTCAACAAGCAATTGATAAAAAATTAGAAACTAAAGCTGAATTTGGTATCAATCCTGGTTCTGAACAAGTAAGATATACCGCTGAAAGAGATGGTTTTTTAGATATCTTTGAAAATTTAAATGCAAAAATATTTACAAACGCTTGTGGACCGTGTATTGGTCAATGGGCTAGACAAGGAGCTGATTTAAAAGAAAAAAATACTATTGTACATTCTTTCAACAGAAATTTTGCAAAAAGAGCTGATGGAAATCCAAATACTCATGCTTTTGTTGCTTCACCTGAAATGGTAGCCGCAATAGCAATTTCTGGAAGATTAGATTTCAACCCAATAACAGATTCTTTGATAAATTCTGAGGGTAACGAAGTCAAATTAGATGAACCAACTGGTTGGGAATTACCACCTAAAGGATTTGAAGTCGAGGATGCCGGTTATTTAGAGCCTGTTGAAGATGGTTCTAATATCAATGTTGTTGTAGACGAAAAATCTGAAAGATTACAACTTCTTGAACCTTTTAAACCATGGGATGGACAAAATATAACTAATGCTCGATTATTAATTAAAGCATTAGGAAAATGTACAACGGACCATATTTCTATGGCTGGACCATGGTTAAGATTCAGAGGACACCTAGATAATATTTCTAACAATTGTCTTATTGGCGCTATAAATGCTTTTAATAATAAAACCAATTTTGTAAAGAATCACATTAGTGGTGAATATGAAGGTGTTCCTGACACTCAAAGAGAATACAAAAAAAATGGAATTGATACTGTTGTTGTAGGTGATCACAATTATGGAGAAGGATCATCCAGAGAACATGCTGCAATGGAACCAAGACACTTAGGTGTTAAAGTAGTTTTGGTAAAATCATTTGCTAGAATTCACGAAACAAACTTAAAAAAGCAAGGAATGTTGGGTATAACATTTTCAAATGAAAATGATTATGATTTAATTAAAGAAGATGATCTATTTAATTTCATTGATTTAGAATCATTTAGTCCAGGAAAACAAATTTCAATTGAAATAGTCCACTCAGACGGATCAAAAGATCTTATAATGGCAGATCATACTTATAATGCACAACAAATTGAGTGGTATAAAGAAGGTTCAGCATTAAATTTGATAAAAAAAGGTAACTAAAGTTACTCAGGAGCTATTTCAAAACACTTTTCATTTAAATCTGGAGTCAACTGAA
>JADHRR010000029.1:0-13898 GCA_016777305.1 Flavobacteriaceae bacterium | reverse complement strand
TAACTAAGACTGATTTTAAATTTTTAGACTTAAGATCTAAAATTTCATCATATTTTTCTGGTAAAAAACCTTCCATTGGACACGAATCTATTCCCTCCACAGAACATACGGTCATCAAATTACCTAAAGCTAAATATGCTTGATTTTTAGACCAATTTATAATCGAAGTATTAGACATATCATTAAATTCATCAATTATTGATTCTTTAAAAGATTCTAAGACTATAGGATCTGTTTTTCGAATATCTATAACTCTTTTGAAATAAGATTCTATATAAGCTTCATTTATACAGGATTCAATACATATTACCAGCAAATGAGAGCATTGTACGATTTGCTGTTGATTCATTGAAGATTCTAAAAGACTATTTTTAATCTCTTGACTTGATATTACGATAAGTTTAATTGGTTGTAAACCATAAGATGAAGCTGTTAAATTAAAGGCATTTTTTAATGTATTAATTTGATTTTCTGTTAGTTTTCTATTTGAATCAAATTTTTTAGTAGCATACCTCCAATTTAAACTTTCAATTATATTCATTTTTTCTTCTCGTGTATTATTCAAAACTAACAAAAGTCTTTAACAACTTGTAAAATTAATTGAAATAAATATAAATAATCTTGAATGAATAAAAAAAGGATATTATATTTGCCACGCTATTGGAGAAATGGCAGAGTGGTCGAATGCGGCAGTCTTGAAAACTGTTGAGGGTCACACCTCCGGGGGTTCGAATCCCTCTTTCTCCGCTTAAATCCTTGCTAGTTTATACTTGCAAGGATTTTTAATTAAAAACCACAATCGAGTTTCTTATATAATTAAAACACATTCAGTGACTTAAAATTTATAATTTGTTATATTTATAAATCAAAAAATTACATTTATCAGTTTTTTTTTATTGTAAATTAACTAAAAAAAGCAATGTCCCTTACTACCTCTAATTCAATTTTAGGTAAAAAAAACGCTAAACACCTTTTAAGAAGGGCCTGTTTTCATTATTCTAAAGAAGTTTTGGATTCTGTTTCTATAATGACTCCATTAGAAGCTTTAAGTTTTTTAGAAAATCATCAACCAAACACTTGGACTGAACCATATGACCCTTTACCTTATGATGATCCACATGGTAATTGGATAAGCTCTGACTATCTTCCAAATACAATTCCTAACCAAGGTAGAAAAAGATCTTTAGTTGCAGGATGGTGGTGGTATAACATGATTAATAGAAATAGCATAAGAGATAAAATAACATTTTTTTTACACACAACTTTTACCACTTCAAAAGACGACGGAACTGGCGCATCGACTTATTATTTTGATCATTTAAAATTATTAGAGTTTTATTCGAATGGAAGTTTAAAAGAGCTCTCAAAAAAAATAACATTAGATAATGCAATGTTATTATACTTAGACAATACTACTAATAATGCCAATAATCCAAACGAAAATTATGCAAGAGAATTCTTAGAATTATTCACAATTGGTAAAGGCGAGCAAGTTGGTGATGGAGATTACACAAACTATACTGAAGTTGATGTACAACAAGCTGCCAGGGTATTTTCAGGTTTTAAAACACAGTTAGACAGATCTATCATTGATCCTGACACCAACATACCGATGGGTAGAACAAACACCAACCAGCATGATAGTGGAGACAAGCAGTTTAGCAGTGCTTTTAATAATCAAATAGTAACTGGCTATGAAACATCTGAGGGTATGTTTGATGAAATTAATCAGCTTGTTGATATGATTTTCAGCCAACAAGCAACAGCTTTAAATTATGTTAAAAAGATTTATAGATTTTTCGTTAAAAGTGAATGGAGTCAAGAAACAGAGGATACAGTAATCAATGATTTAGCTCAAGAATTAATTTCAAGTAATTTTCAGATAAGCCCAGTAATTAAAGCATTACTAACTTCTACACATTTTTACGATTTAAACGATGAAAACTCAAATGATGAAATAATTGGAAGTATTGTAAAAAGTCCTATTCAATTGATGAGCGAAATGGTAAATATTTTTAACATCCCTGTGCCAAATCCTAATTCAAATATTTCAGGTTTTTACAGATTTTGGCATTTGTTTAATCATAATAACTTTTTATCAATGGCTGGAATGGGTATTTATGCACCAGATACAGTTGCTGGATATCCAGCCAACTATCAAAGCCCTAATTTTGATAGGCAATGGTTTTCATCAAATACACTACTAGCAAGATATCGATTAATAGACTGTTTAATGTCAGGCAGAAATAAATTGGCTAATAATGGCCTAATTGGAACACAAATTGATAGTGTTAATTTTGTTGAATTAATTTCATCTGATCCTGGCGACTTATATACTTTGGTAAGTGAAATTGCTGAATTATTATATCCATTTAATATTGACTATGACAGAATTAGTTATTTTGTTCAATTAATACTTTCAGGATATCCATCCTACTACTGGTATGATAGTTGGCATGAATATTTAACTTCCAATGATGATACTATTGTAAGAAATAGACTTGATTCCTTAATTACATCAATGGCTAATGCTGCAGAAAATCAATTAATGTAAACAAAATGAAAAGAAGAAATTTTATAAAACTTACATCTACTGCTTCAGCAATTAGTTTACTTCCATCGCAAGTAACAGCCTCTCTAAATATTGCTAAAAGTTTTTTGGATTGTACAATTTCAAACAGAAAATTAGTTTTAATTAATTTAGCCGGTGGAAATGATGGCTTAAATACAATAATACCTATTAATTATTATGACATTTACTCAAATTTAAGACCTAGTATAAAAGTACCAAGCAGTGGTATCAATTCATATATAAATCTTGATGAAACATTAGATGAAAATCAGCAAATTGGTCTTCATCCATCACTTACCGGAATTAAAAATCTTTATGATAATGATTTACTAAGAATAATTCAGTCAGTTGGTTATCCTTCACAAAATAAAAGTCATTTTGCATCAACTGATATATATTCAACTGCAAATGATGGCAATAGCTGGGATAATGGCAACAATTCTGGTTGGATAGGAAGGTTTATGGAATCTTATTATGCAGATTTAATACAAAACTCTTACCCATTAGGAGTTGAAATTGGATCTAAAAGTAATTCTTTAGGTTTTCATGGTGAGAGTGAACATGGATTGTCTGTAAATATTAATGGACAAGATCCATCAGGATTTTATTCATTAATCAGCGGAATGGCTGGTGAGCCTCCAAGTAATATTCCAATTTCTGACTATGGTCACGAACTTGAATATATAATTCAAACTGACGCTTTATCAAATATATATTCAGAAGCCATATCAAATTCTTTTAATAATGGCCAAAATGCGGTAAGCTACCCAGATACAGATATATCTAATCAGTTAAAAACTGTAGCAAGATTGATTAGCGGCGGACTTGAAACTAAAGTTTATATGGTTAAATTATCTGGTTTCGATACTCATTTTGGTCAAAATCAAGCAGAAAATGATATACTAGGTGATCATAACGACTTATTAACTAAACTATCTTCAGCTGTAGCAGCTTTTATGAATGACCTTAGTGCCATGAATCTTAAAAATGATGTCGTAGGATTAACTTACTCAGAATTTGGAAGAAAGGCTGCTGAAAATGGAAGTCTCGGCACCGATCATGGAGAAACAGCTCCTATGTTTGTATTTGGTGCTCCAGTAAAAGGTGGAGTTTCAGGGTTAAATCCTGACTTAAATGAAGCAAATGAAAATAACGGATATCAAATTCAAACTGTTCAGTTTGATTATAGAGATACACTCGGAACTTTACTTCAGGATTATCTAGGAGCAGATAATTTAGCATTAGATGCAACCTTTTTTAACAATACTTTAAATCAAAGTTTTTCAGAAACTAAAATTGACGATTTAATAAAAAGTGAGTTTTCTGTAGCTACCAACTGCTATTCAAATAGTTTAACGAACAATAGTGACAGAAAAAAAATATTTTACATAATCAACCCTGTTTACAATAATTTAATTATTAAATCAAAAAATCAAGAATATTCTAGCTTTAAATATGAATTATATGATTTGAATTCTAAATTGGTTTCAAAAGGTAATTCAATAATTAATGAATCCATATCTATAGATCATTTAATAAATGGCATATATATTCTCAATATATCAACAAATGAAAAATCAGAGGCTCACAGAATAATAAAACGTTAATAAAAATTTATTAAAAAAGGCTTCATTTTTATTAGCATTAGCTTCATTATTTGCATTGATATGCTTTTTATATTTAAAATAGTTTTGTTAAATTTCAATATAAATGTTACGAATGTATTACTTAGGTTATGATTTAGGAAGTTCTTCAATTAAAGTATCAATAGTTTGTTCTAAATCGGGAAAAAATATTCACACACTAAATGAACCATCTGATGAAATGCATATCATTTCAAATCAAAATGATTGGGCAGAGCAAGACCCTAAACTCTGGTGGAGTCATATTTGCAATGGAACAAAAAGAATTTTAAAAGAATCTAATGTAAATAACAAAGAAATTATTTCCATTGGAATTTCTTATCAAATGCATGGCCTAGTTATTATTGACAAAGAAGGTAACTCATTAAGAAATTCAATTATTTGGTGTGATAGTAGAGCTGTAGATATTGGAAATAGTGCCTTTAATAATTTAGGATCAAAAAAATGTTCTAAAAATTTATTAAACTCCCCAGGAAATTTTACAGCATCAAAACTTAAATGGGTAATGGAAAATGAACCAGATACCTACAGAAAAGTTTACAAATTCATGCTCCCTGGAGATTACATAGCATTTAAAATGAGCGATATAGTTAATAGTACTAGAAATGGACTATCGGAGGGAATATTATGGGATTACAAAGAAAATAAAGTAGCTGAATGGTTACTTAATTATTACAAAATAGACACTTCACTAACTCCAAATATTGTTGAGAATTTTACAAACCAAGGGGAAATAACCTCTAAGGCTGCTAAAGAAACTGGTCTTCTTGCTGGAACACCAATAACATACAGAGCTGGTGATCAACCAAACAATGCATTGTCTTTAAATGTTTTAAAAAATGGAGAAGTAGCTGCAACTGGAGGAACATCCGGAGTAGTTTACGCTGTTACGGATAAATTAAATTCTAAGGAGTCTACGAGAATTAATCATTTTGCTCATGTTAATTATTCAAATAAAAATCAATTAATAGGTAAGCTCTTGTGCATAAATGGAGCAGGAATTATGTATAAATGGCTTAAAAAAAATACATCCGCTATTTCATATCATGAAATGAATAATTTAGCTGACAAAATACCTATTGGATCAAATGGTTTAATTATTATGCCATTTGGAAATGGATCTGAGAGAATGTTTAATAATAAAAATATTGGTACACATTTTTTTAATTTAAATTTAAACCTTCATTCCAAAGGTCATTTATATAGAGCAAGCTTAGAAGCCATTGCTTTTTCATTTGTTTATGGTATTGAAATTATGAAAAATGATGGAACTGAAATAAAGCTTATAAAAGCTGGAAATGATAATTTGTTTAGATCTCAAGTTTTTTCTAATACTGTTTCTACATTAATTAATAAAAATATTGAAATATATAACACAACTGGTTCAGTTGGTGCCGCAAGAGCCTCAGGCTTAGTTGATGGTAATTTTGATAAGTTTAGTGATTTTTTATCAAAAAATGATCACGTAAGTACATATGAACCTCTCAAAGATAATAAGCAATATGTTAAAGCTTATAATAACTGGAAAAACGAATTAAAAAAACTACTAAATAAATAAACTATGATATTACTAGGTGATAAAGAATACTATAAAGGTATTGGACAAATTAAATATGAAGGCAAGGAATCTGATAATCCGTTAGCTTTTAAATATTACAACCCAAGTCAGTTAGTAGCAGGAAAAACTATGAGTGAACACTTTAAATTTGCTGTTGCATATTGGCATACGTTTTGTGGAGTTGGGGCTGATCCATTTGGACCAGGCACACAAAATTTTCCTTGGGATCAATCAAATGATCCAGTTCAGGCAGCAAAAGACAAGGCAGATGCTGCATTTGAATTTATTACAAAAATGGGATTTAATTATTTCTGTTTTCATGATTATGATTTAATTCAGGAAGGATCAAGTTTTTTAGAGTCTGAAAAAAGACTATCAACGATTGTAGAATATATAAAAAATAAAAAAAATAAGTCAGGAGTAAAACTTTTATGGGGAACTTCAAATTGTTTTTCAAATCCACGATACATGAATGGTGCAGCAACCAATCCAAATTTTGACGTGGTTGCCAGAGCTGGTGGACAAGTAAAACTAGCACTTGATGCTACCATGGAATTAGATGGAGAAAATTATGTTTTTTGGGGAGGTAGAGAGGGATACATGTCCTTGTTAAATACTGATATGGGAAGAGAATTAGATCATATGGGACAATTTTTAACAATGGCTAGAGATTATGCCAGATCAAAAGGTTTTAAAGGGAACTTCTTTATAGAACCCAAACCTATGGAGCCTATGAAGCATCAATATGATTTTGATTCAGCCACTGCTATTGGATTTTTAAAAGAATATGGTCTTGAAAAAGACTTTAAAATGAATATTGAAGTAAATCACGCTACACTGGCTCAACATACAATGCAACATGAACTAGAAGTAGCTGCAAAGGCGGGTATGTTAGGAAGCATAGATGCTAATAGAGGAGATTATCAAAATGGATGGGATACTGATCAATTCCCAAATAACATTCAAGAAACTACTGAAGCTATGCTAGTATTTTTAAAAGCTGGAGGATTACAAGGTGGTGGAATAAATTTCGATGCAAAGATCAGAAGAAACTCAACAGATATGGAAGATATATTTCATGCACATATAGGTGGGGCAGATACTTTTGCTAGAGCTCTATTGACAGCAGATAAAATTATTAGCTCTTCTCCTTATGAAAAGTTAAGAAAGGATAGATATTCATCTTTTGACTCTGGTAAGGGTGCAGATTTTGAGTCCGGTAAATTAGAACTTGAAGATTTATATAAAATAGCTTCTGAAAATGGTGAACTAGATCTTCAAAGCGGAAAGCAAGAATTATTTGAGAATATTATTAACCAACATATATAAATTAACAATAAATTGAATAATACATCAAATGGATATTTAATTAAATTAATATTAGTTGCTACACTGGGTGGACTACTATTTGGTTATGATACGGGAGTTATTTCTGGAACAGTTGGTTCACTAGAAAGTTTTTTTGTTAACCCTAAAGGTCTTTCTGAATTTGAATCAAGTAGACTAACAGGTTTTATAGTATCAAGTGCACTAATTGGCTGCATAATTGGAGGTTCAATTGGAGGGCTAATTGGAAGAAGGTTTGGTAGAAAAAACAGTTTAATTATAGCTGGAATATTATTCTTCATATCAGCATTAGGTTCTTCAATGCCAGAAATATTTATTACATCTATAGGTCAAGGAGATCATACGTTATCAAATATATTTATTTTTTACAGAATAATTGGAGGTATAGGTGTTGGAATAGCATCAATGATGTCACCAGTATATATAGCTGAAATTGCTCCAGCTAATAAAAGAGGTAAATTAGTATCCTACAATCAATTAGCTATAGTTGGTGGGTTTATGATTGTTTATTTTGTAAATTATTTTATTGCTTTAAACGGGGATGATAGTTGGCTTAATGAACTTGGTTGGAGATATATGTTTGCTTCGGAGCTTATTCCCGTCACAATATTTATTATTTTACTTTATACTGTCCCTGATACACCAAGATCTTTAGTTCATCTCAACAAAGAGGATAAAGCCTTAGAGGTATTAAAAAAAGTAAATGGTGAAAAAGAAGCAATAGAAATTTTAAATGATATAAAAAACACTCTCAAAGAAAAAACTGCACCCCTACTCACCTATGGTTTTGGTATTGTTGTAGTTGGGATTTTATTATCTGTTTTTCAGCAATTTGTTGGTATAAATGTAGTTTTATATTATGCTCCAGAAATATTTAAAACCTTAGATTTAGCGACCGACACTGCATTACTTCAAACAATTATAGTTGGAATAGTCAATTTCTTATTTACAATTATTGCTATAAGAACGGTTGATATTTATGGAAGAAAACCTTTAATGATAATTGGGGCAATTGGAATGGCCATTTCAATGATATCTTTAGGATTTACTTTTTATGGAAATCTAGATGGCTATGTAGCTTTAATTTGCATGATGATTTATGTAGCGAGTTTTGCTTTAAGTTGGGGGCCAGTAACTTGGGTATTACTTTCAGAAATATTTCCTAATAACATTAGAAATAATGCACTAGCAATAGCGGTTGCTGCCCAGTGGGCATCTAACTATTTAGTTTCCGCAACATTCCCAATTATGAATAACAATACTTATTTAACAGAAACATTTAATAATGGTTTTGCTTATTGGATTTACGGAGTTATGTCATTTCTAGCAGGCTATTTTGTGTGGAAATTTGTTCCTGAAACAAAAGGAAAAAAACTTGAAGATATGGATAGTCTTTGGAAAAATGGAAATTAAAAAAAAACATTACGGAACTACATCAAAGGGCGAAGAAGTCACATTATATATATTAAAAAACTCTAATGGAATTTCTTTAGAAATCATCTCCTATGGTGGCATTATAACAAATATAAGTTTTCCTGATAAAAATGGATGTTTTTCAAATATTGTTCTTGGGTATGATAATCTACAAGAATATGAAGATGATCAATCTTTCTTTGGAGCAATTATTGGTAGGTATGCAAATAGAATTAAAAATGGTAGCTTTAAAATTGATAATACAAAAATCAATATTGATAAAAATATTGGAGACAATCATTTGCATGGAGGATTCTCTGGATTCCATAAAAAAGTATGGAATGCAAAGTCTATCAAAAGGAAGGATTCTTTATCATTAATCTTAAATTATTTAAGCAAGGATTTAGAGAGTGGTTTTCCTGGAAATCTCGAAGTAACAGTGCACTATACATTAAATAACGATAATGAGTTAAAAATTAAATATTTCGCAAAATCTGATAAAAAAACAGTAGTTAATTTTACAAATCATAGCTACTTTAATTTAGGTCATAGTTTAGATAAACATATTTTTAATCATAAACTTTTAATTAATGCAAATAAATACTTAGAAGTTACTAATGATTTAATTCCAACAGGAAAGTTATTAAATGTAGAAAACACCAAGTATAATTTTTTGAATTCAAAAAAGCTATTGGGTGAGTTAGATAATTGTTGGGCATTAGACAAAGATATTAATCAAAAAATTGAACTAGCAGCTATTTTAGTTAATGAAGAAACAGGAAGAAAAATTGAAATTTACACCGATGAACCAGGAATACAAGTATATACAGGAAATAATCTTGGTTTTAAACATAAAAAAAATTCTGGGATATGCTTAGAAACTCAACATTTTCCAAACTCACCAAATGAGGCTAACTTTCCATCTACTGAATTATTACCAGGTGAAGTTTTTGAATCAAACACAACCATTAAACTTATAAATACCTAGAATTCAAACCTTAAAATTCTATTAGAAACCTTCATAAGGGTTTAATGTGATAATTGAACCATCGCTACGATATTTAATTTCTTTAAACTTTACACACCTTAAATGAGTTACCCCTTTTGAGAGAGATGAGTCATGATAAAACAAATAAGACTTTCCATCAATCTTACAGATTGAATGGTGTGAAGTCCATCCAACTACTGGATTCAATATTCGTCCTTTGTAATGAAATGGACCGTATGGATTATCTCCAATTCCATAACAAATATAATGAGTATCGCCTGTGGAATAAGAAAAATAATATTTTCCATTATGTTTATGAAGCCATGCTGCCTCAAAAAAACGACGATCGTTGTCTCCTGCTAACAAGAGTTTTCCATACTCATCTAATATTTGAACTTCTTTAGGTTTTTCCGAAAATTCCAATAAAGTATCATTCATTTTGGCCACAAATGGTAATAGAGCTGGCTCCTCATTATTTGGAATAAAAGCTGTAGGGCTATCTGGATAACTTGCGTTAAAATTACCAGACCTCCATCTTTGTAACTGTCCCCCCCAAAGTCCTCCAAAATACATGTAATAACTATTATCATCATCTCTAAATACAGCTGGATCAATTGAAAAGCTTCCTTTTATAGATTTAGGTTGAGCAATAAATGGACCTGTAGGTGAATTACTTATTGCTACTCCAATTCTAAAAATATCATCATAATCTTTAGCTGGAAAAAATAAGTAGAATTTACCATCTTTCTCATTTGCATCTGGTGCCCACATTTGTTTTTTTGCCCAAGGAACATCATCTACGTGTAATGCTATACCGTTATCAATTGCTTTACTTGTAATTGAATCCATTGAGATAACATGATAGTCCTCCATTGCAAAATGACTACCTAAATCATCAAATGCTTCACCAGCATCTATATCATGAGAGGGATAAATGTATATTTTTCCATTAAAAACATGAGCAGAAGGGTCAGCTGTATATATTTTTGTAATTAATGGTTTTGAAATTGAATTTTGATTTAATTTTTCAAAATCAATATGGTCAATATTATCTTCTGGCATATGTTATTTATTAATTCTTCGATCTCTTAGATCAATTTCAATTTGAGTTTCCATCTTTTTATCAATTTCATAAAAGAACAATAATACAATTCCAATTAAAAATGGAATTGCAGGATATAGACTCACCAATAATTTCACACCTTGAATAACATGTTCAGATTGAGCTAATTCTTTATTTGCTTCATAACCATAATTTCCCAAAATTTGGACAACTAATCCACCCCCAATAGTCAAGCCTAATTTTAAACCTACCATCATAGCTGAGAAAATTATTGCAGTAGCTCTTCTGTTGTTTTTCCATTCAGAAAAATCTGCAACATCAGCAATCATTGCCCATAGTAAAGGTATAGTTATACCATAAAAGAATCCATGTAGAATTTGAGATCCAAACATTAACTCAACAGATGATTTATCATAAAAATTAAAAAGTATAATAAAGATTGTAGATATAAATAAAAACAAAGCAAAAACATTTCTTTTCCCATATTTGTCTGCTAAAACTTTAGATAAACCAATACCAAAAATCATAAATATTATACCTCCAGCATTAAATAATCCAAATCCTGCTGAAACAGGATCATTACCGAAAAAATTTATTCCAATAGTAGTTAAATAATCTAAAATTGGGCTAATAAAAACAGTTAATCTAGTTTCATCAATATAATTTTCAAAATAATAAACATAGGAACCTCCTTTCATAGCTAAAGAAATAAATGTTAATGTTGTAAGTATTAACATTATAAGCCAAGGTCTATTAGTTAATAAATCCTGTAAATCTTCGTATAAACTAGATTTTTGTTCCTCTGTAGGAACTATTCTTTCTTTAGTTGTAAAAAAAGTAATTAACAGCATGATGGTTCCTATTACAGCAAGCCAAGTCATCACAATTTCAATTCCTACAGCTTTATCACCAGCTCCAGCATATATTATAATTGGCAACATGAACACTTGAACAAAAAATTGTGCAAACATAACAGCTACAAACCTATAAGAAGAAATACTGTTTCGTTCTTTCATATCACCTGTAATAACACCACTTAGAGCAGAATATGGAAGATTACTTGAAGCATAAAATAAAAGAAGTAAAGTATAGGTAATAACAGCATAAATAACTTTACCATCATAGCTAAAATTTGGGGTACTAAAAGCCATAACTGAAATTACCCCCAAAGGAATTGATGTGTATAATATCCAGGGTCTAAATTTACCCCATTTTGAGTTAGTTCGATCAGCTAAAGCGCCAATTATAGGATTAAAACCAAACGCAGCAACGGTCCCTACAATAAACATTATAGCTGTTGCATCTGTAGCATTCAAGCCATATATATCTGTGTAAAAATAGGCCAAATATGTCATTAAAGTTTGAAACACTAAATTGGCAGCTAAATCTCCTAAACTATATCCAAACTTTTCAAGAACTGACAATTTTTGAGAAACATGATTCATATTTTGATATATTAATGATTAATATTATTACTAGACCCTAATTCAATAAGTGCTTTGTATGCTTCTTTTTCTTGATAAGTTCTATTAAATAATAAAGGATAATTTGTTCTACCTTTTATTGGAAAGTCATTTAACCAAGAATGCTTATCCATTACTCCCCAAAATGTAACCCTACTGATTTTATCACTGTGTTTTATGAATAATTGAAATATATCTTTATAACGCTTGGCTAATTTATTTTGAACCGATTTAGGTAATTTGTCAGGATAGGGGTCCATCTTAGGGTCTCCTTCAAACCTTGAAAAGTTTTGACTAACCTCTGCCCCAACCTGCTCCCATGGATTAGGCAGGACTGAAATATCTAATTCTGTAAACATTACATCAACTCCTGATTTAGAGATATCCAATATAATTTGTTCAATTTCATATAAAGAGGGCTGATTTAAACTCCAATGTGCTTGAACACCAACAGCATCAATTTTAATTCCTTTCGACTTCATTTGCTTTACCATATTGATTACACCATCTCTTTTTTCTTTCTTGTATAAATTATAATCATTGTATATTAATTCTACGTTTGGGTCAGCATCATGAGCTAATTTAAAAGCTTTCTCAATGTAATTTTTACCTAAAAATTTATAAAAAACAGATTTTCTCATTGAACCATCTTCTTTAAAAGCTTCATTGACCACATCCCATGCATTAATTCTTCCTTTGTATCTTGAAACCAATGTGTAAATATGGTTTTCAAAATGCTTAGTCATTTCTTCTTTACTTTCAATATTTTGCATAAAGTCAGCTAATTGTGAGTGCCAAACAAGTGCATGACCAACGATATGCATGTTGTTTTTTGTACCAAAATCGACATATTTATCAGCAACAGTAAAGTTAAAGTAGTTTGGAGAAGGTTGAATAAACATCCATTTTAGTGAGTTTTCAGGTGTGATTGAATTAAAATGTGTCTCTACAATTTGTTTAGAGTCATTATCAAGATCTAAAATAATATCTTCATTTATTGCTGCACCAATATTAAAAAAACTACTAAAATATTTTTTAAGTGAATCTGAAGAGTTTAAATTGTTTCCGTAAGAAAAACCACAAAAAATAATACTTAAAATCAATATTACATTGAAATTATTTGATTTTTTTTTCATATTCTAAGTTATAAAATAATTAATAATTTATTTTTTTAAGAGCTTCAATACTTTAGATGAATTATTTTGAAAATTATATAATTTAATTAAATAATAACCTTTGGTTAAATTACTCAGATTGAGTGAAATAACTTTAGAATTCAAATAATTATAGCTTACATGATATTTTTTTCCTGTTAAATCAAATAAATCAATTCTACTATTAGAATCTGCACCATAAACAAAAACAATATCTTCAGCAGGATTTGGATACAAAATTATTTTTTTTATGATTTCATCATCAAAATCTACAGAAAAAGTTGAATCTATAAATTCATATGCACCTATGTCTACAACGTCATCAATATTTGAAAAATCTACAGCTGGTAAACCTTGAGAAACTAATGAAAAATCGTCTATATAATAGTCACCGCCTACTCCATCATTAACTATTGGACCTTTTACATAAAGAAACATATTGTCTGAAGATTCGTGTGTGTAATCTGCACTAAGCAATGTCCATTCTTCGTCAGAAGCAATTACTGTAGATGTTAAATTAGTATAAGTGTTTTGATCAGTATTTTTTATTGTCAGCTGTGATGTTCCAGAAATACCAGTTGATAATTTAACCCAAACATAAAAAGTGTAACTCTCATCTACTGTCAATAAGTTTGTTAATACTAGTTTTGGACTATGCCAGTTTGATGTTCTATCACTAATTAACAAGCTGCTGTTT
>JADHRR010000028.1:0-14605 GCA_016777305.1 Flavobacteriaceae bacterium | reverse complement strand
ATAAAAGCACCTAATTCTTTACTCAATGAATATGAATAGGCTTTTAAAACTTGATCAACAATAATAACCAAAGCTGCAACTACTGTAAGCTGAACAATAATTCTAATTTTTGAAGGAATTATATTTCTAATTAATGAAATGACAACATTTCCGGCACCCATAACAAATATTACAGAGATGGACATTACTATAGAAGCTTTTAACTCTGCGGTTATAGCTAGTGCCGAACAAATTCCTAATACTTGAATTGTAATAGGATTATTATCCGCTAATGGATCTGAAATCAATTTACTATCTTTACCTAATAATCCCATATACTAATTGGTTTTTAAGTTATCAAAATATGGTTGATACAATTTAAGATCCTTTTTTATCATTGCTGAAACACCATCTCCTGTTATTGTAGCACCAGCGATTGCATCAACTTCATTATCATCTTTGATTTTATTTGTGGGATCTGCATTACTTTTAGATACGGTTATACCTTTAAAAACACCGTTTTCATCAAGAAGATGTTCTCCAATGAAATCATCCATAAAAAATCTTTGTTTAATATTTGCACCTAGACCTGCGGTTTCAGCTTGATGATCAAAATATGCACCTTGAACTATCATATTTTCATCCATAGCAATATAGGCCCAGACAGCATCCCATAATCCCTTACCTCTAATTGGAGCTACATAAAAAGTTTTTCCGTCTTTTTCACCAACAAATAATGGTAATTTACGTGACTCACCAGCTTTAGCTTTTGTTTGTTCTTTTTTAATATCAATTAGATAAGCATCATTATCCTCAATAATATTCAAACCATCAGTTATCACTAATTGGGTTTTTATATATTTTGAAAACTCATCAGCGACTTTACTGTCCTCTACAAAAGCAACACTATTACCTTCATTTTCATGAACTCCCATAGCATAAAGTATATTTTGTTGCTTTTCTATTCTTTTATTTTCATTAATTCTTGGCTTTAAAGAAGAAGCCAAAAATGCTAATAAAGAACCCACAACAATTACCATTCCGGTTGCAAATAAAAGCGTATATAAATTTTTATCTGTCCTCTTTTCCATTATTAAGCTGTTTTAGTTTTTAACCTATTAAGTCTGTTTTTAACATTTGCTTTAACAACATAGTGATCAATTGTTGGTGCGAATACATTCATTAATAATATTGCTAAGAATACACCTTCAGGATATGCAGGGTTGAATACTCTAATCATAATTGATATGAAACCAATTAAAAATCCGTATATCCATTTCCCTTTATTTGTTTGTGATGCACTAACTGGGTCTGTAGCCATAAATACAGCACCAAATAAAATACTACCAATCAATAAATGTTGCCAATAAGGAACACTCATTAATCCATAAAACTTACTAGATTCTGAAATCAATTCTGCATCAACAACAAGGTTAAATATTACACCCATAAATAAAGCACCTAAAATTGTACTAAATATAATTCTCCAGCTACCAATTTTTGTAAAAATTAATACTAAGGCTCCTAAAATAATTAATAACTTGGAAGTTTCTCCAACTGAACCAGGAATAAATCCATAGAACATCTCGGATAATGAATAAATAATATCTTGATTTTGAGCATAACTACCCAAAATAGTTTCACCAGAAATAGCTTCAGATGTTCCCGCTCTATCTACAGCTTCATGAACCCATACTTTATCACCACTCATCCATGTAGGATACGCAAAAAATAAAAATGCGCGAATTGTAAGAGCTGGATTGAGAATATTCATTCCGGTACCACCAAAAACTTCCTTTCCAATAACAACACCAAAAATAACTGCTACAGCTAACATCCATAATGGAATGTCTATAGGAACAATAAGAGGAACTAACATTCCTGTAACTAAATAACCTTCTTCTACCTCATGACCTTTAATTACAGCAAATAAAAACTCGACAGCTAGTCCGACCGCATATGATACAATCACCAAAGGAAGTACAGTAATTGCACCTAAAATAAGATTATCCCAAGTGATAAAATTGCCAAATAAGGATACTTCTCTAACAATTCCATTAGCAATTTCGATGGCTCTATAATGTTGATAACCGGCATTAAACATTCCAAAAATAAGACAAGGAACTAATGATAAAATTACCGTGTTCATTGTTCTTTTTAAATCATCTGCTGCTTTTATATGAGTTCCACCATGAGTAACTTCATTAGGCAGGTATAAAAATGTATGTAATGCATTGAATGCAGGAGCCATTTTTTGGCCTTTATACTTTTCTTTTAAGTTATGTAATGTTGATTTTAATCCCATTAATTATCCTATTTCTTTTTTCATTAAATCTAACCCTTCTCTAATTATCTTTTGATGAGGTTGTTTTGATACACAAACAAATTCTGTTAATGCAAAATCTTCAGGGGCAACTTCATACATTCCCAAAGCCTCCATCTCATCAAGATCATTATACATACATGCTTTTAAAATATGCATTGGAAATATATCTAGAGGAAAAACTTTTTCATAAGTACCTGTTGTAACAAAAGCTCTATGTTCACCATTAGTATTTGTTGTTAAATCATATTTTTTGTTTGGAAAGAGCCAAGAGAATGTTAAAGCTCTAGAAACTGATACTTTATTAAATACTGGCTTAGTCCAACCAAACAATTCATAATCATCACCTTCGGGAATAACAGTTACTGAGTTACTATAATAATCCATATGTCCATCAGAGTCAATTTTCTTACCGGACAAAATAGTACCGGAAATAATTCTATTATTATCATTTTGATTAATAACATTATTTTTTGTGATTGAATCAATTTGACAACCAATAGTGGTTTTAAAATATCTTGGGTCTTCAATGCAAGAACCTGAAAGAGATATTATTCTTTCTGCTTTAAATTCTCCTGTCAATATCATGTGGCCTATAATAACTAAATCATGAGCAGAGAGAGTCCAAACAGTTTCACCCTTATTAACAGGATCTACTTTATTAATTAAACTTCCAACATTCCCACTGGGATGAGGACCAGAAACATTATATATAACTATGTCTTTAATTTCTCTAAAAATTGAATCTGACGATTTTTCAATTGAAACATTTACATTACCATCGGTCAATTTATCTAAAATACTTACGGCCTCTTGAATTTCTTTTTTATTATCTTTTAGAGTAAAATCAAGATCAGCAGATAATGGTTCTGAAGAATATCCAGATATAAAAATAGACTTAGGTGTAGATTTATAGTTAGCTATAACTGCATATGGTCTTTGCATAATAAAAGGCCAACATCCTGAACTTAATAAAAACTCAATTATTTCTTCTCTATTAGCAGATGTTTTTAAACTACCAGAATTTTTGAAAACTTGATTTTCATCAGCAAGAATTTTAATAGAAAGAATCTTTCTTTTTTCACCTCTAATAATTTCTGTAATTTTGCCAGAAACTGGAGATACAAACTTTAATAATTCATCTGATTTGTCGTAAAATAAAACATCTCCAGCCAAAATATTATCAGATATCTTTACATTAAGTTTTGGATTAATTCCATGAAAATCAGATGGTTGTACAGAATAAAATTTACTTTTTTGTGCAGGTTCTAAAACTTTATTAGCTTCTCCGACTAGGTTGATATCTAAACCTTTTTTAAAATGGATGTCATTAGACATAATTGAAAATGTAAATTTAATTGTTTAAAATCGCTGCAAAAATACAAATTAATATTATAGTTATCATAATATTTCGATCATAAAATTTTGATTATTTTTACAATTAATTAGTATAAAAAAAGTTAAAAAATAGAAACATGTTTAAATCTTTAACATCAATAACTTTTTGTTTACTATATTCTTTTTCTTTGTTATCTCAAGAGGCGTTTGAAATACTTCCCCCTGAACAAATAAAAACCATTACTTTTAATGATGATTCAAACCAAATTGGTTTTCCAGTCATTAGACTAGGAAACTCATTTTCAATTGAATTTGATGTGTTAAATGGCTATGAAGATGATTATTATTACAAAATTGATCATTATAATTTCGATTGGACAAAATCTCAATTATCTAAATCTGAATACCTAAAAGGTTATGATAATTCAAAAATCTATAACTACGAAAATTCATTCAATACATATCAAATTTATAGCCACTATAATTTAACGATACCAAATCAAGAAACTAAAATTATTAAATCTGGGAATTATATAGTTTCAATATTAAATGATTATGAAGAAGTAGTTTTTTCTAAAAAAATTATAGTTTATGAATCTCTATCCTCAGTTAAAATTGATATTTTTAGAAGCAGAGATTTAAATAATATTAACAAAAAACAGGTTGTGCAGTTTGAAGTAAAAGCAACATCTAAAATTAATAATCCACTAAAAAACATCAAAACATTAATCATACAAAATAATAATTTAAATAATTCAATTAATAATTTAAAACCTCAATACACATTAGGAAATAGATTAGTTTATAAATATGATTCCGAGGCTAGTTTTATGGGTGGAAATGAATTTTTATATTTTGAAAATAAAAATTTAAGAGGTTCTGATATAAACATAAGAACCTTTGATCTCAAGGATATATATCATAATTACTTATATCCGGATAATCCAAGAAATAATAGCACGTATACATACAACCCTGATATTAATGGTAATTTTTTAATTACATCTTTAGATGCGCAGGACACAGACATTGAAGCAGACTATGCTAAAGTTCATTTTTACTTAAATATTGATAAGCTTGACAGTGGCAAATCTGTATATGTTTCTGGTAATTTTAATGGTTATCAGTTAAATAGTTCAAACCAAATGACTTATAATAATTTAAGAAATAATTACGAGCTTAGTTTAAAGTTAAAACAAGGGTTTTACAACTATAAATATTCTGTACTAGATAATTCAAACAAAGAACTTGAGGGCTATATTTCTGGTAATTTTGATGAAACAGAGAACAATTATAAAGTTATTGTATACTACAGAGATTATGGATCAAGGTACGACAGAGTAATAGGTTATAATACTATTAACTCGATTAAGATAAACAACTAATAAAAATGTTTTTTTTATTTAACTAATGATTTTTTTTAATTACTTTTATTTGGAATAAAAAAACACAATGGTTCAACAGGTTACAAGAGGAATAAAAATTGAAGTTAAACAAAATTTTGAAGGTACTTTTTACAAGAACCATAAAATTCATTTTGCATTCGGCTATGTTGTAACTATTGAGAACAGAAGTAAAGATACTGTTCAATTAAACTCCAGACACTGGACAATTTTAGATTCATTAAATAAAAATGAAAATGTAGATGGTGAAGGAGTCATTGGCAAAAAACCTGTCCTCAATCCTGGAGATACACATGTTTACAATTCTGGATGTTTATTATTATCTCCTTTTGGATCCATGAAAGGTCATTACAAGATGATTGATCTAGCTACAACAAGAAAATTTAATGTAACTATACCATCTTTTAAACTAAGTGCTCCTTTTGCTCTTAATTAGTTTCCTTTAGTTTTTTTATGTTTAACTTTGAAGTAATATTATTAATTCAATAAATATTTTTAGATGAGTAAAGGATTTTTTAAAGTTCCCTTAGCAATTAATGAACCTGTAAGATCATACGAACCAGGCTCAAAACACAAAAATGAAGTTATAGATTGTTACAATAAAATGTTTAATAGCAACATTGATATACCATTTTATATCAATGGAAAAAATATCATAACCAGTAATTACAAACTGATTTCACCACCTCACGATCACAAACATATAGTTGGAAAATATTTTCTAGCTGAAAAAACTCACGTTGATCAAGCTATCAGCGGGTGTTTATCTGCTCGAAAAAAATGGGCTAATCTTCCATGGGAACAAAGGTCAGCAATTTTTCTAAAAGCTGCAGAATTAATCGCTGGACCATATAGATCAAAAATTAATGCAGCAACAATGATCGCACAATCTAAAACTATTCATCAAGCAGAAATAGATGCTTCATGTGAATTTATAGACTTTTTAAGATTTAATGTTCAATTTGTAACTGACATTTATAGCAATCAGCCTGAGAGTACATCAGACTTTTGGAACAGAGTTGAGTATAGACCTTTAGAAGGTTTTGTATATGCTGTTACCCCATTTAATTTCACAGCTATTGCTGGTAATCTTCCAGCATGTATGGCAATGCTAGGAAATGTTGTAGTATGGAAACCTAGTGACAGTCAAATTTATTCAGCCAAAATAATAATGGATGTGTTTAAAGAAGCTGGTGTTCCTGATGGAGTGATTAATGTTGTTTTTGGCGATCCAGAAATGATTACAAAAACAGTATTAAGTAGTCCAGATTTTAGTGGACTTCATTTTACTGGGTCTACCAACATATTCAAAAAGCTTTGGAAAAATATAGGAGAAAATATTTCTAACTATAAAACATATCCAAAAATTGTTGGAGAAACAGGTGGTAAGGATTTTATAGTTGCACATAAAAGTGCAATTCCTGCTCAAGTCTCAACAGCAATTGTTAGAGGTGCTTTTGAATTTCAAGGACAAAAATGTAGTGCTGCATCAAGAAGTTATGTATCAGAGTCTTTGTGGACTGAAGTTAAAAGTAATCTTATTTCAGATTTAAATTCCATAACAATGGGGTCACCTGCTGATACTAATAATTTTGTAACTGCAGTAATTCATGAAAATTCGTTTGATAAAATTGCAAAATATATAGATGATGCTAAAAATGATTCAGAAACTGAAATTATTGCTGGCGGAAAGTATGACAAATCAAAAGGATATTTTGTAGAACCTACTGTAATAGTCACCTCAAATCCAAATTACAAAACTATGCATGAGGAGATTTTTGGACCTGTAATGACTATTTATATTTTTAAAGACGATGAATTTGATAAAACTTTAAATTTAGTTGATTCAACTAGTGAGTATGCTCTGACTGGAGCTATTTTAGCGACTGACAGATATGCAATCGACAACGCCACTAAAATCTTACAAAACTGTGCAGGTAATTTTTATATAAATGATAAACCAACCGGTGCAGTTGTTGGACAACAACCATTTGGTGGAGCTAGAGGCTCAGGAACAAATGATAAAGCTGGAAGCGTTCTTAATTTATTAAGATGGGTATCTCCAAGATTAATTAAAGAAACTTTTGTAACTCCTACAGATTACAGGTATCCTTTTTTAGGCAATTAATTAAAGTCTTGAAATGAGTTAACTACACCAAGCTGTGAATTAATTGCATTATTATTTGAATCAACTACAATTGCTACAATTGCTAAGTTTTCTACAACAAAATCAGGGTTTATTTGGACATTAAAATTAAATTTATAATCGTTTAATGGTTGTATAATATCTAATGCATTTCCTGATATATTTGTTATAGATTTTCGTAAAACATCTTGATGAGAATAATTTTCTATAGGGTTACCTAGATTATAAAAGTAGCTGTCTTCTACATAATTAAAATAATTAGATTGATCATAAATTAAATTACTTTCTACCAAGTAGATAACTAACTTATGATTGACGAGTTCAACATTAGAAACAATCCTTAAATCAACTCCTAATTCAATATTTTCTAGAGTTGAATTAATAGAGATAGCCACATCATTTTCTTCACTTAAAAGACTATTCACATCTGAAATTTGATATGGATCTAACCATGAAATTGTTCTGTTTAATCTAGCTGATGGGAAACCACTAATACCTAATTCAGATCTAAGGTCTGATTCTTGATCAATGGTAAGTTCATCATTATTATGAATTCCAACGGAAATTATATTATCATATACCTCTTTTAGCTCATAAATTGCATGTGCAACAGGTGGACAATAACCACACCAGGTTCCTGTATAGTCTTCAACAACAACTTTATTTATTGGCTCCACTATATTAAACACTAATAAATCTGTACTGTAAATTTGTGAATCAATTGTATAATCAGCATACACTTCATGATTACCTAACTCATCATAACTAATTGTATTTCCATTTATTAATTGGTTATCTACTATGAAGCTAGTGCTTGATGTAATATTATTTCCTTCAGAATCTATCATATTAAAAGAAATAAGCTGATCCTTCAGATAAGATGACTCAACATTTAGGCCAGGTAATAAGGTGTGCTGTTGGGCTGGTAAATCATTAAAGGATTCTGGTTTACTACAACTGTAAATGAGAATAAAAATAAGTGTGTAGACTAAAGGGGGTCTCATAATTTTTATAAATTTATTGTTTGTGAAATTAAGCATATATTTTCAATTTTCTTTCTTTATTAAAAAAACAGAGTATATTTACAAAAACCCAAAACAATGAAAAAATTACTTACTATAATAACTTTTATTTTTTCAATTTCCGTAAATTCTCAATCGACTTTACCCAATATTTCTTTAAATTCTTTGGATGGAAATGAGATAAATTTACAAGCAATTTCTGATAATGATAAAATTGCTGTTGTATCTCTGTGGGCAACTTGGTGTGTACCCTGTATAAAAGAATTAGATGCAATTAGTGAATACTATGAAGAATGGAAAGAGGAAGTAAATTTTGATTTATACGCTATTTCTACAGACGATAGTAGAACAATTAAACGAGTTAATGCAATGGTCAACGGAAAAGGTTGGGAATATACTATTCTTTTAGATTCTAATAATGAACTACAAAGAGCTTTAGGAGCTTCAACTATTCCATTAACATTAATAGTTAAAAATAATAAAATCGTGTATAGACACTCTGGCTATAGTGCTGGAGTTGAATTTGAGTTATTTGACAAAATAAAAGAATTAAAATAATTATATGAACAAAATATTATTCTTTATTAGCCTAATATTTTCGCTAACAACAGTTTCTCAAAATAATGAAAACATTTTTGGTAGTTTCGAGAGTAATTCTCAACTATTGCAGGATGATAACACTTTAAATTTCACTTCTCCAGATGATAATTTTAGAGCAAATAATTATTTCCAATTAAATTATAATATAGGCAATATCTCTACCGGAATTCAATTTGAAAGTTATCTACCAAGTGCAATGCTTGGCTATTATCCACAGTATAACGGTGAAAATGGAATTGCATCTTATTTCATGAACATTAAGAGAAATAAATTTGATATTACTTTGGGCTATTTTTATGGGCAGTTTGGTAACGGATTAATTTTTAGATCATGGGAAAATAGACAGCTAGGAATAAATAATGCTATCAAAGGAATAAAATTTAAATATAAGTTTTCTGAAAGCTTTAATCTTACTACCATTTATGGACAACAAAGAAATGGCTTTGAGTTAAATGAGTCCACTATAAAAGGGGTCGACTCAAACTTAAATTTAAACAAGTTTTTAAATTTTGAAAAAACAGATTTAACAATTGGCGCAAGTTATGTAGGCAGATATCAAAATAATTCTACTAATGACTTAATTCCTGCTAATGTAAAATCTCTTGGTGCAAGAGTTGATCTATACTCTGGTAGGTTTAGCTTAAACCTTGAGGGAATCATTAAGGATTCAGATGTGATAGCTAATGAGGGTGTAATTTTATCTAATAAATTATATGATGGAACTGCTTTACAACTTGATTTGGGATACTCAAAAAAAGGTTTAGGACTAAATACTACGTTTAGAAGATTAGAAAATTTCAATTTTTATAGCAATAGATTGGCAGAAGGAAATATCTATAATCAACAAACTATTAGTTACACTCCTGCTTTAACAAAACAACAAGACTATTTACTTACAAATATTTACGTTTATAGTGCTCAACCCAGGCTAGTAATTAATGCATTAGAAAATAGATCTGGTGAAGTTGGTTCACAAACAGATTTTTACTACACATTTAAAAAAGACAGTTTTCTTGGAAAATACAAATCTAAAATTGCAGTAAACTTTTCGTATTGGGCTGCAATAGAATCAAATTTCAATCAAGATCAATCTTATGACGTAGAATTTATTGGTGATGGTAATAGATATTACAGAGATTTTAATTTCGAATTAAAAAATAGATGGAATAATAAATTTAATACTACTATAACAATGTTGGATGTTATAATAGATAAAGGTGTTGCACTTGGAGGTCCTTTAGGGGTTCAAGGAGATATAAAGGCAAAAGTAGGAGTTATTGAAGGAACGTATAGATATGAAAATGGAAAATCATCCAGGGCAGTTATTCAACATTTATGGACGAAAGATGATAAAAAAAATTGGGCTGGTTTGGTTTATGAATACAACTTTTCTACAAGTCTAAATGTTTTTATTGCAGACGGATGGAACTACGGGGGAGCTGATAAAATTCATTATTACAACTTTGGAGGAAGTTATTCGAAAGACAACATGAGACTTAGCTTAAATTATGGTAGACAAAGAGGAGGATTAATATGTGTAGGAGGAGTTTGCCGATATGTTCCTGAAAATACAGGCTTAAACCTAAATTTAAACCTGGTTTTTTAAATTTTAATTTTGAGAATATCTGTATCTTAATCTGAATGAATTGCCGTCTTGAATTCCATTTTCATCAGCTAAATAAAATTTAAAAGCATATTCAACTGCTGTATTTCCGTCACCCGCGTCCATGTTGAAAAAATGATCTCCTGAAGATGGTTGGGTTTGTCCAGGCTCTATATTAACGTTAGGCATAGAAGGACTAGTTGGATAAGATGTTCCTGTAGAAACACCAAAATAACATTCTCCAAAACAAAGTTCCATCATAGAGCCGTCAGTACCACTAATGTTTTCAACTTCAATTCTCACCCCAATTGTTTCAGCTGAAGTATTTCTGACATTAAAACCAAGAGATGCATCAGGATATTCTATGGTAGAAAATTCTAAAAGTTGATTATCAACAAAAGTATTACCATCTAAATCCTCAACACTAAATGTTAATTCTGGAGAAATTGGATCTTCAGGGCCAGATTCATCTTTTGAACATGAATAAACAAATAATAATAAAATTAAGATTAACAAAGTGGATTGAAAAGTATTTTTCATAAAAAATGTTTAATTTAAAAAAAACAAAGTTAATAAATTTAACTTAATTTAGTGACTTGATGTTAATCAATAAAATAAAAAAAGGATGAAAAAATTATACTTTATAACTTTAACAATATTTAGTTTTAGTTTTAGTTTTTCTCAAACTATTGTATCAACAAATGTGGAAAATAAAAATGCAATTGTTGAGGAATCTACTGGAATTCACTGCTCATATTGTCCGGAGGGTCACGCTATTTTAGATCAAGCTATAGATCAATATCCTGGAGATGTTTTTGTTATTAAATATCATGAGGGTGGGTACGCATGGGATTGTGATCCAAATGGTGGTCATAATTTTGCAATTCCTTATGCAGAACAACTAGGTAGTCAAGCTATTGCTACGGGACAACCTGCAGCATCTGTTAATAGACAATATTTTCCCAATTACACAATGGGTGGTGGTACAGCTATGAGTAGAGGTGCATGGTCATTAGCCATTTCTGAAGTTTTAGAACAGTCAGCCTATGTTAATGTTGGAGTTGAAGCAATAATAGTAGGAAATGAATTAACGGTCCATGTAGAGGCATATTATACTGGAAATAGCCCAGAAGTTACTAACTTTTTACATATAGCATTACTTCAAGATGGTGTTATTGGACCTCAAGGAGGTTCAGAAGCTAACCCTAGCTATGTAGTATCAAGTTCTCCAAATCCTAATTACTTGCACAATGAATATGATTATCTTCATATGGATAGATTAGTAGATTTAATTAATGGTTTTGGTGGTGACCCAATATCTACGACTTCAACCGGGAGTTTTATAGACAGGACTTACACCTATTCTATACCAGATTATTACAATGATGTTGCTGTCGATCTTAATGAGATGGAGGTAGTTGCGTATATTACAGAGACTAGTCAAGATATAATTAACGGTGACAAAACTAGTGCAAATTTACAATTATTGACAAATGACATTGGTGTAACTTCTATTAATTCACCTACAAATTCATCTAATAGTGCTGAAGAATATGTTACCGTTACAGTTACTAATTTTGGAGAAAATTCAATTTCAGATTTTGATGTATCTTACCAATTAAATTCTGAAAATATAGTAACTGAAACTTTTACTAACACTCTTGATTCTAATCAGTCAAGTGATTTTACTTTTAACACAACCTTAAATTTATCCAATTTAAATAGTTGTCAATTAAGTGTTTACACTTCATTAAATGAAGATGAAAACATTTCAAACGATGCTATAACTCAATCATATAGTTTTATAGATTATTGCACTCCAAGTGCTGGATCTTGCAATTTAGATGGAATCAAGCAGTTTATTTTAAATACTATAAATGTTGATGATGGAGGGACTGGTTGTAATACAGAGCCTAGTGATGGTCCTTTAGGTTATGCGGACAGAAGAAATCTTATCACAGATTTGAGCAGATATTCGGGGCAAAATAACTATACAATTCAAGCAATGCAACTTTGGGGAACGGGGTCAGATGCTTATCCACCAAATAGTGAAGGTTTTGCGGTTTGGATAGATTTCGATGATAGTGGAACTTTTGAGGCATCAGAGCTACTAATTGAAAGTTCTTTTGACGGTTATGGAGTGTTGGAAGATTTTGCACTAAATGTTCCTACAGATGCTCCACTAGGAATTCATATTTTAAGAGCAAAAGCAATTGATTTAACAACTGGTGATAATTTAACAAACCCTTGTGATGATTTTTCTTATGGTGAAGTTCATGATTACAGTGTAAATATAGTTGCTAGTTTAGGAACAAATAATATTGAATTAAGTAAGAATTTCAATGTTTACCCTAATCCATCTAACGGAATTTTTAATATTAAATCAGAATTTAATAATACTAATTATAAGATTTATGATATTTTAGGAAAAGAAGTTGCTAATGGAATTTTATCTATTGGGAATAATTCAATTAATATATCGAGATATAATGATGGAATATATATCCTGAATATAGATCTAAACAATGGCACAAAAACAAACTTAAAATTGATTAAAAACTAGATATTTAGATTATCTTTAGAAAAAAGAAAAAAAATGATAAATAAAACCCCCATTATTTTATTCATTTTTTTAATCACATCGACCTTAGTTTTAGCACAAACCATTGTGTCAACTAGTCCTGAGAATAAAAAAATTGTTCTAGAAGAATATACTGGTATTCATTGTACTTATTGTCCTGATGGCCACGAGATTGCACAGTCGCTAAAAGATGCTAACCCAGATAATATTTTTATAGTAAATATTCACACTGGAGGATACGCAAATCCGAGTTCTGGTGAACCTGATTTCAGAACTAGTTTTGGAGATGCTATCGCAGCCCAATCAAACTTAACAGGATACCCATCTGGTTCTGTAAATAGACAGTATTTTTCTAGTCTTTCTATGAATGGAGGAACAGCAATGGGAAGAGGTGGCTGGAATTCAGCTACTTCACAAGTTTTAAATCAAAGTGCTTACGTAAATTTAGGAATTGAAGCTTCTATTAATGTACAAAACAATGAGTTATCTGTTCATGTTGAAGGTTATTACACTGGAGATAGCCCTCAAAGTACAAATTTATTAAATGTAGTTCTTACCCAAAACAATACACTTGGTCCTCAAACAGGTGGGGGAATGGGTAGTAATTATAACCATATGCACAGGTTAGTCCATATGATAACGGGGCAATGGGGATTTCAAATATCAAATACTAATTCAGGAAGCTTTGTCGATCAAACTTTCACATATACAATTCCTTCAAATTATAACGGGGTTGATGTAAATCTGTCTGAACTTAATGTAATCGCATTCATTTCAGAAACACAGCAAAACATTATTAGTGGAGCAGAATACACACCAACTTTTGATGGCTTAGAATATTCAAATGATGCAGCTATTTTAGGAATTGAAGAAAACCTAAATGGTAATTGTGGAGATAGTGCCTCTCCTATAGTAGTAATTCAAAACAGTGGTTACGATAATCTTACTAATTTTTCAATTGAGTATTCAATTAATAACGGAAATACTCAATCTCATAATTGGTCAGGATCCTTAGGATCTTTAGCCTCAACATCTATAGAACTTCCTTCTATTAATTACAGTCCATCTGACACTAACAGTATAAATATTACTATTTCTGATGATGATAACAACCAAAATAATTCAAACGACTTTTATTTTAATCAATCTAGTAGTTATGATACCGCTATTGTAACTCTAAACTTAGTTACTGACAATTATGCATCCGAAACTTCATGGCAATTAACAGACTCATCTGGCTATATCATAGCTCAAAATGGATCTTTAAGTAATGCAAGTACTTACAGTACAGAAATTGAAATTCCTACATCAGATGAATGTTACACGTTTACTATTAATGATACATATGGTGATGGAATATGCTGTGCATATGGAGTAGGATCCTACTCAATCATAGATGACTCAGGAAATACAATTATTTCTGGAGGTGAATTTAGCAGTGTTGATACTTCAACTTTTAGGGTAGGTGAAACATTAGGAATAAATTCTGTTTTTGAAAATGATTTAAACATATTTCCTAATCCGTCAAATGGAGTATTTAATATTAAAACATCTCTAAACAATTCAACTTATAAAATTTATAATTTGATTGGTCAACATGTAAAATCAGG